>NZ_JABSPU010000079.1 GCF_013214815.1 Gilvibacter sp. | reverse complement strand
TCCTCCCCCCGGAGGAATGGGTGCGTCAACACTGTATTCATTTTTTACATCACGACAAGGGATACCCTTTGAGTTTGATCAATGTAGAAAAGCAACTGGAAGTGAGCGGCTTAAAGAAACGCTATGACGTGGTGGTGTTTCATCCCGATGGAAAAATTAGGGTTTTGGTGGAGTGTAAAGCACCTTCTGTAGCGATCACTCAAGATACTTTTGATCAGATTGCGCGATACAATTTAGCTCTGAATGCAAACCTGCTGATGGTCACCAATGGCCTATCCCATTATTACTGCCAGCTCGACTACGCCAACAGCCGATATAATTTCCTGCCAGAACTGCCCTCGTATAATTAACTTTGCAAACGTGAAAGTCGCTGTAGTCATATTGAATTGGAACGGACGCCAACTGTTGGAGACCTATTTGCCTTCTGTGGTGGCGCATAGCGCTGAAGCTCACATTTATGTGGCCGACAATGCTTCTACTGATGACTCTGTGGTTTTTCTAAAAGAACACTATCCGCAGATCACCTTGATACAAAACGCCACCAACAGCGGTTATGCTGGCGGTTACAATGAAGCTCTAAAGCAGGTAGATGAACCGCTTTGGGTATTACTCAATAGTGATGTGGAAGTCAGTCCAAATTGGCTCGACCCAATGATTGCGGCCTTTCAAAACAACGACCAACTCGCCGCTGCTCAGCCCAAGATCTTAGATCACCGCAATCCAGAATCCTTTGAATACGCTGGAGCTGCTGGTGGCTTTATTGACAAATACGGCTATCCGTATTGCCGCGGACGTATTTTTGACACCCTGGAAAAAGACGAGGGACAATACAATGCTGAGATCGATATCTTTTGGGCCACAGGTGCTTGCTTATTCATAACCAAGGAAGCATTTGAGACTGCCGGAGGTTTTGACGAGCGCTTTTTTGCTCATATGGAAGAGATTGATCTTTGCTGGCGCTTGTTTCATTTAGGCAGAGAAGTTAAGTGCATTCCGCAGAGTTCCGTTTACCATTTAGGCGGAGGAACCTTACCCAGCATGCATCCCAAAAAGACCTATTACAACTTTAGAAACTCCCTATACTGCCTGACCAAAAACCTCAATGGATTCACGGCTAAAAAGTGCATTTTTGTTCGGATGGTCCTTGACGGGCTTGCTGCCTTGCGGTTTTTGATCAAGGGGCAATTTGGTCATGTGAGCGCGATCTTTAGGGCACACATGGACTTTTACAGAAACTACAGGGATATAACCAAAACAAAGCCAGCTACTTACAACACTCAAAACTACTACGTTATTAACAGTATAGTGTGGAAGTATTTTGTTTCTGGGCTGCGCACTTTTAGCAAGCTTTAACTACCTTTACCTAAAGTATTGTTAAGGATTTTTAGCAAAGCTGCATAACAACTAATTTTACGTAACTAAACTGAGATTTATGAAGAAAATAGCATTAATTGCCGCCATTGCCCTTACCGCGGTATCCTGTGTATCTAAAAAACAATACGCAGAACTAGAAGCCAAACAACGCAACACAGAAGATTTATTGAATTCAGCTACCGTTAAGCTCAACAGCTGTCTAGAAGAAAAAGCGGGACTCACTGCCCGAGCCAATTCTTTAGAATCACAAGTTGCTTCTTTAAACGCTACCAACGGAGATCTTATCAAGCAGATCGGGGAGTTTACCACACTTACCCAACAAGGCGCTGCAAACTTGGAAAGATCATTGGAGAGCTTAAAAGAGAAGGATTTGACCATTCGCAAGCTTCAAGATGCAGTTACTCGTAGAGATTCTGTAAACCTCGCTTTGGTTCAGAGCCTTAAAGGAGTGCTTGGAAACTTGGATGATGAAGATATCGAAGTTAGTGTACAGAAAGGTGTGGTTTACGTATACATCTCTGATAAACTATTATTTAAGAGCGGAAGCTATGCCATTACCGATCGCGCCAAGGAAGTACTTGGAAAAGTAGCGAAGGTTGTAAACAACAAACCTGATTTTGAATTCTTAGTAGAAGGTCACACGGACACCGATCCTATCAGTCGTTCTGGAGTGAAAGACAACTGGGATTTGAGTGTGCTTCGCGCAACAGCGGTGGTAAGATTGCTGCAAGATGAATTCGGAGTTGATCCGAAGCGTATGACTGCAGGAGGCCGTTCAGAATACATTCCTGTGGCACCGAATGACTCCGCAGAAGGAAAAGCGAGAAACCGCCGTACTCGTATTGTGGTACTGCCTAAGATCGATCAGTTCTACAACATGATTGAAGACGGACTTAAAGATCCAGCGATCAATAACTAGTCCTCGCTAGACAAACTACAAACCGCGCCCACAAGCGCGGTTTTTTTATGCGAATACCTTATCTTTAAGGATAAGCTACATCACACCCATGACCAATCAACAATCCAACAAAGAAACGCTTAAAACAGCAGTGCTTTCCATTTTGGAAGACCCACTGAATGATCAAAACCTGCACGGACGCTTAATGCAAATTCACGGACTTTTCAGCGAACTCACAAGGGTGTCGGGTATGGATCAAGAGATGGAAATGATGGCCGCAGTTCCTTCCGCTTACGGAAAGGCATTAGGCATAAATCACGCGGCACAATGCCTCTTGGACCTTAGAAGAACGCGCAAATACCTACAGGGTATGCAAAAAGCTATTGCATTGGCAAAGACCAGAGTTAGCGGTAGACCTGTAAAGGTGTTTTATGCGGGCTGTGGGCCTTATGCCCCTTTTATGACCCTACTCGCGGCGATCTACACCTCAGAGGAGCTTTCCTTTAGTATTTTAGAGATCAACGAACGCTCTTTGGAGGCTGCAAAAAAGCTGATACAGGCCTTGGACTTAAAAGATTATTTGATCGATTCTTATTTGGCCGATGCAGTCACCTTTAAAGTTCCGGAAGCCGATCAATACGATATACTCTTTAGCGAGACCTTAGACGCTATGCTTTATCGGGAATGCTATGTGCCTATTCTTTACAACATGCTGCCTCAGTTTAACGACGATATTATTCTCATACCCGAGAATGTGAGCTTGGAACTAAGTTTGATCAAACCAGCTGTTGCTGGTAGCGAGGATCGCGTAGAACTTCATAAAAAAACCATAGTCAACGTAAGAGATCTACTGGGCCAGATCCCTCAGGGAGATGGATTACCAAGTGTCTTCAAGGAGGTTCCTGTGCCCTTGAATTCAATGGATGACTTTGAGAGTCTCATCATTGACACGCGGGTGAAGATCCATGAGGACATTGTTTTAGAACGCGGAGAATCTTCCTTGAGCCTTCCCTTGGAAATGCGTTTAGAAAAACCCTTCCCAGACAGCACAATAACCTTTAATTATCAACTCGAACCACAAATAGAACTCAAATACACCTTAGAGCCTCTAGGTTCATAATACAGAACATATGAGTGAACAAGAATTTGAAACCATATATTCCAGAACGGAAGTTCGCGTGATTCTCTTAAAGGGATTATTAGAACAGTCAGGAATAGATGCTATGGTGCAAAATGACTACCAAGCCGGGATCACTGCTGGATTTGGTGGCGGCACCCCAAACACTGTTAGATTAAAAGTACATCAGGGTGATCTTGAAAAGGCCAAAGCAATTGTGGACGATTTTATAAACAACCAACAGACCGATGAAGCTTAAAACACTACTATTGCTGGCTTTGATACTTGGCTGCCAAACCAGCTTTTCCCAAGACCAAGCGGATCAGCTCACTAAAGTAGAAAGCATTGATGCTACAATTGCCACACTTTATGGAGTGATCAGCGGCGAAAAAGGACAAGCGCGAGATTGGGAGCTCTTTACATATCTTTTTAAAGAGGAGGCTAAATTGATCTTTTCGGCCAAAACCAAGTATGGCAGTTATCAGGTCGTTTATATGAGTCCTGATGATTATATCAAACGTTCTGGAGCCTGGTTGGCAGAAAACGGCTTTTACGAAAAAGAGATCGGCAGGCAGGAAGATCGTTTTGGGACCATAGCGCAAGTTTTCAGTACCTATGAATCCTTCCGCTCCAAAAAGGACACGCAGCCTTTTATGCGAGGCATCAACAGCATTCAATTGCAATTTGACGGCAGCCGTTGGTGGATCGTGAATATCTATTGGACGCAAGAAACTCCAGAGAATCCGATCCCAGCGGAATATATTCAAAACAGACCTTAAGACCGTATGAGTTTGAATCGATCGTTGATTTTTGAATTGCTCCAAATTGCTTTGGCAGTTTGTTTAGCAAGCATTGGACTTAAAGCATTTTTATTGCCCAATGGCTTTTTAGATGGAGGCGTAACAGGTATTGCCATTTTAGTTTCTGAGCTGTTTCAGGTAGAGCTCTCCTATACCCTACCCATCATTACCATTCCGTTCTTTGTCATTGGTTGGTTTACTGTAGCGCGCAAGATCCTGATCAAATCGATCTTTTCTGTGCTGCTTTTAGCCGTAGTGATTCACTTTGAGAACTTTCAATCCATCACCGATGATAAATTGATCATCTCCATATTTGGTGGCTTGTTTTTAGGCGCCGGAATTGGCTTGGCCATTAAAAACGGTTCCGTATTGGACGGGTCGGAGATCTTTGGAATCTATATCAACGAAAAATGGGGTCTCAGTATTGGACGGGTGATCTTAGTTTTCAATATTGTCCTGTTTGGAATTACGGCTTTCCTGCTTTCTGTGGAGGTGGCCCTCTACTCTATTTTGACCTATATCGTTACCGCCAAGGCCATTGACTATACCATAGAAGGCTTTGAAGATCATGTGGGCTTGATGATCGTCACTGAACATCCGGCGGACTTACGTAAAGCCTTTACGGAGAAGCTCGGTATTGGGATGACTGTCAATAAAGGCACCAAAGGTGTGGGGAGTCGCGGAGAAAAGGATGACGTAGAGATTATTCATTCGGTGATCAATCGTATTGACATACGGCGCCTACAGCGCTTAATTGATAATTTGGATCTCAATGCCTTTGTCATTGAGTTCGATGTAAATAACGTCCGTGGAGGCATATTGAGAAAATATCTGAGTCGCGATCAAACTAAAAAATCAAACTAAAGATTATGAGAAATATACTTTTGGCAGTAGGTTTTATGCTGAGTGCACTCGGCCTGCAAGGGCAAGAGCTCCTCGGAGCCTGGGAATATTACGGAACTACCTCCCAAGGTCAAGAAGTAAGGCAGGTGGTCACTTATACTGACGGATTTCAAGTCCTTACGAAGTTTGACGCAAAAACGGGAGACTTTATCCATACCAATGGTGGATTGTGGAGTCTTGAAGGAAACACCCTAACAGAAACTGTGGAATTCAATTCGGACAATCCTGAAGCCGTTAGAAACTCCATCAGCTTTGACATTCGTTTAACCGATAAAGAATTGCAAATCGTAGGAGACGATCGGGTTTTTACGCGCGTGGATGACGGAAGTCCGGGAGCACTAAATGGCGCATGGCTTATGTCTGGACGCAAACGCAACGGAGAAATGCAAGAGCGGGATACCTCACGTCCGCGGAAAACCATGAAGATCCTCTCTGGAACTCGGTTTCAATGGATCGCCTACAATACGGAGACCAAACAGTTCATGGCTAACGGTGGTGGGAGCTACACTACGGTTGATGGCAAATACACAGAAAACATCGAGTTCTTTTCCAGAGATGTATCCCGTGTGGGAGCCGCTTTGGAATTTGACTATAAACTTATAGAGGGCCACTGGCATCATTCTGGATTTTCCAGTAAAGGCGACCCGCTTTACGAAGTTTGGAGTGAGCGTAGTCCGCAGTAAAAAATTTAGCTATGAAAAAGACAATAATTCTGCTCTTACTTTTGACTCCGCTGTGGGGTTGCCAAGGGCAAACAGAGAAACAAGAAGGTTCATATACCTTTAAATCCGGTGACCGCAATGGGACCGGTAAATGGTATATGGGACGAGAGATCGCCTTTGTGATGGGCTTTCAAGGTATGGGTTGGCTGGAACGGCCGGAACGTGAAAAGGAAGAGAATGTCTCCGCGCTTATTGCCAATATGGAGATCAGCCCCGATGATGATATTGCGGACATAGGTGCTGGATCTGGTTACCACGTGTTTAGAATGGCACCCTTAGCCAGTCAGGGAACCGTTTATGGCGTAGACATTCAAAATGAGATGTTGGCAGCCATGGAATACCGCATTGAAGCCCTTGAGGTAGACAACGTTACCTTGATCAAGTCTACCGAAAAAACTGCGAATTTACCTGCGAACTCCGTGGATAAAGTGCTGATTGTTGATGTGTATCACGAGTTTAGTTTTCCCGTAGAAATGATGGCCTCCATTTATGAGGCGATGCGCCCTGACGCTAAATTATATTTAATCGAGTACCGGGGAGAAGACCCAACTGTGCCCATTAAAGAGACTCATAAAATGACGGAGGCTCAAGCGGTAAAAGAAATGGAAGCGGCAGGCTTTAAGTTAGTTGAAAACATTGGAAACTTGCCTTGGCAGCATTGTATGGTCTTTGCCAAAGCAAATTAAGAGGCTTTTATAAAAGAATTGTGATATTCTTGGCAATCAGGCCTGTAGATCACAACTATCTTTAAACAAAACTTCAATCATGAAACTAAAAATTACACTGATCGCCTTATTTGGATTTATGCTCAACGCAACGGGCCAAGAGGCTGCCATTATTGATTTGGACCCAAATCAAAGCATGTCGATCACCGGGAAAGGCCCTGGACAAGATGCAACCATTAACCCTTATGTCTATGAAGACAGCATCATAGTGGTGTCTAATATTGGAAAGGGAGCCTTCTCTATTCGCATTCAAAAGGAGGGCGAGATCCTTCAGGAATTTGCCGTTAAACCCGAGCAAACTCAAGAACTCATCATTTCCAAAGGTCTTGAGATCTACTTTGACACTGAAGTTATTGCAAAGGCTGCGGTATCCTACAAGCCCGTTAAAAAAGAGTAAATATGAACAACGACCTCTTAGTCAATGAACGGCAAGCAGATCTGGGCAACTTTATGGTTGGGCGTCTGCTGCCTTTTCGAAAAAAACGGCAGGTAGGCCCGTTTACCTTCATTGATCATATGGGACCGGCTCAATTAGGCCCTGGCCGGTATATGGATGTGGATCAACATCCACATATTGGCCTCAGTACCCTGACCTATCTTTTTAAAGGGCAAATAGAACACCGAGACAGCGTGGGTAGCGTTCAAGTGATCTCACCCGGAGATGTTGGCTTTATGACCTCCGGCAGCGGTGTCACACATACCGAACGCACTCCTCTAGCATTAAGAGACGGCCGCGAGTTTGATATGCACGGCTATCAGATCTGGGTAGCACTGCCTCCTGAAAAAGAAACCATGGAGCCGCGCTTTGATTATTTTCCTGCGGATCAAATTCCCACTTGGCAAGAGGGCCCCATACACTTTAAACTAGCAGCCGGAGCGGCTTTTGGCAGAAAAGCACCACTGCAAGGCTACTCGCCTTTGTTTATGGTCGATGTGTTCACCGCAGAAGAAACCACCTTGCAACTGGCCGGGCAATTGCGCGGAGAGGTTGCCTTTGTGATCGTAAAAGGACAGATCAATGTAGATGGGCAAAAAGTAGATGCAGGGCAAATGCTGATCAGCAAAACCGATGAACAATGCGAGATCTGCATGGATGCCGATACCCAACTGCTCTTATTTGGTGGAGAACCCTTAGGGCAAGAGCATTTTTTACTGTGGAATTTTGTCTCTTCAGATAAAGAGCGATTGGCTCAGGCCAAGTCCGACTGGGAAGCTAAAAAGTTCCCTCAAGTTCCTGGAGATTCCACCTACATTCCAATTCCTCAACTCAAGCGATAAACCTTACTGGTTTGCGCAATTTTCTTTAGTTTTGAGGGGCAACTCAGAACTACTATGCGCATCAAGATTTTTATGCTACTGCTGCTCTGCTGCTTTACAATGACTCCTGCTTGTAAAGAAGAAAAGCTGGCTACTGCCACTACGCAGGCAGACCCTACACGTTTTCCGGACACCATAAACTCTAGACTAACGGAAGCCCATAAACGCATTCCAGGTTCCAAGGTTTACGCCTTGCTTCCTGAACAATTCAAGTTTGTGCGTGCACAGAATCAAATTCAAAAGGATCAGAATACCTTCATTCAAATCGTAGAAACGCCATCGGCCAAATTTGAAAATGCTAAAAAGGCCTTTAGTCGTGAGAATATAGAAGCTGGAGGGACTCAGGTTGACATTGTGCGCGACATTCGCTTTGGACCCTACGCAGGCATCTTTCTAGACGGCCCTTCTAATTTACCAACCCAGCGCAAGGCATCTATCGTTTTTGGAGACGATGATTTTGTTTGTTTGATCTTTGGAGAGTATCCTAGCGATAGTCCCACGGCTCGCAATGAAGTGTTGGATATCTTCAAAACCATGGTTCATGATAAGGAGCAAAACGCTGAAGATCTCTCCGGGCCTTTTTACACCTTTGATCCGAACATTACTGGTTTCAAGCCTGCCGTACTAAGCAAACAGGTGGATATTTATAATAAAGACGGCAATCCAGAATCTGAGAAGGCGCTGCCTACTTCGATGAACTTTGCTCCCATCCCTGTACTTCCGGTAGAAGCACAAGAAAAATATTTTGAGCAATTGGTTGAAGAAAGCCAGCAAGGACAACTAAAGATCACAGCCACTCCTACTAAACAAATTGTCATCAATGGTATGCCGGCAACTGTCTTAGAGACTACGGTGGTTTCTGGAGATAGAAGTGGTGTTTTTTACGCCGCCATTCTCAACGGAGCCAATAGTGCCTTAGTATTTATTTCTAGCGCCTTTGATGACCCTTTGCAACGACTTCCGCAATACAAGGCCACTTTAGAATCCATACGTTTTAATTAAGCCTGCAGCATTCTAAGATCAAAGACATATCGCAGCCTGGTCAAGCCGTTTTTGGTTTTCCTTTTACTGTTTGTATTTGGCCGCGTCTCTGCTCAAGAAGCCGATAGTCTTTATATCAAATCTTATGTAGATAAGATCATTCTCAAACTCAATCTGGATACGCAGAATAATGATTTTTAGGTCTTTGACCGCGTGCAACCCGATCTTTTTTTAAGTCCCAACAGCAGTTTACGAGTCGCTCTTTCTTTGGATTATGAGTTCTTAGGTTTTAACGTTGGTTTTGCCCCGCGCTTTTTCAATTCCAACAAAGACGACAACCGCAAAGGCGCGAGTGATCTCACAGATTTTAGTTTTCGATTCTTTTTGGGCAAATGGGCTCAAGAGCTCACCTATCAAAGCAGTCAAGGCTTTTATGTAGCCAATACAGGAGATTTTATTCCCGATTGGAATCCAGATTCAGACCCCTTTGCCCAATTCCCGGATCTCAGGACGATCTACTGGGGTGCTTCTAAGGCCTATGTTTTAAACGATAGATTCTCATTGCGAAATATTGTCTACAACACAGAATGGCAGCTCAAAAGCGCTGGGAGTTTTGTACCGACCTTTCGCTATGGCTACCGCAGGGTTTCTGGAACTTTTGATCAAGGCAAGGAAGTGGAGAACAATTTTGAATTTGAGTTACTGCTGCTTATTATTACACTTGGGTTATTGATGAGCATTGGTTTATCTCACCGCAGCTTTCGCCGGGTATAGGGATTCAATTCAGCGAATCCACTCAGGAGTTTACTGGCATTAGAGAAACAGACACCCGCTACCCTATTTCTTTGGATGGAGGGCTTCAATTGGGATACAGTTCTGAACGCTTCATTGCAGGTGCATTTCTAAATTTTGAATCCACCTTTACCGATAATGGCGGTGGCAGTTCCGTTCTAAATGACCAAGGTTACGCCCGCGTCTTTGTGGGAATTCGATTGGATCCACCAGAATTTATCGCACGTCAGGCTCGCAAGATCAATGAGAAATTCGGGCTATAAAAAAAGCGACCTCTTTGGGAGATCGCTTTTTCAATTTATAAGGCCTAATCCTTTATGCTAAATCAAATCGATCTGCATTCATCACTTTAGTCCAAGCAGCTACAAAGTCATTTACAAACTTCTCTGTAGCATCGTCTGTGGCGTAAACCTCGGCAACGGCTCTCAACTCGGTGTTTGATCCAAAGATCAGATCAGCGCGAGTACCTGTGAATCGAACCTGCCCTGTTCTGCGGTCACGTCCTTCAAAGGTCTTTTCGTCAGCATCTGCAGCACTCCAAGTGTAGGTCATGTCTACCAAGTTCTTAAAGAAGTCATTGGTCAAGGCACCTACGTTGTCTGTAAATACTCCGTGAGACGATCCGTCATAATTAGCACCTAAGACGCGCATTCCTCCAACCAAAACGGTCATCTCTGGAATTGAAAGCGCCATCAGGTTTGCTTTGTCTACAAGCAGATCTTCTGCTTTAACATCGATATTTGGATTTACGTAGTTTCTGAATCCATCTCCAAGAGGCTTCAAGTAATTGAATTGCTCAATGTCCGTCTGCTCTTGAGTAGCGTCACCTCGTCCTCCGTGGAAAGGAACACTCACCTCATGTCCAGCATTGCGGGCCGCTTCTTCGATGGCTGCGTTTCCAGCGAGTACGATCAAATCCGCCATAGAAACAGATCCGCTAAACTCGTTTTGGATCGCTTCCAACACTCCAAGTACTTTATTCAATTCTTCTGGGCGGTTTACTGGCCAGCTGCGCTGTGGTTCCAAACGAACACGTGCTCCGTTAGCTCCTCCACGCTTGTCTGTATCTCTGAAAGTAGATGCAGAAGCCCAAGCAGTTCTAACCAATTCAGGAATGCTCAAACCAGAAGCCAAGATCATTTTCTTCAATGAAGTCTCATCGTCCTTGCTAAGACTGTTAGATCCAGCAGGGATCGGGTCTTGCCATAGAAGATCTTCAGCAGGAACCTCTGGTCCTACATAACGAACTTTAGGGCCCATATCTCTGTGGGTCAATTTGAACCAAGCACGAGCAAAAGCATCTTCAAAAGCTTTGTGATCTTCGTGGAAGCGCTTAGAGATCTCTAGATAAGAAGGATCTGTCTTTAAAGCGATATCCGCAGTGGTCATCATCAAGGCTTGTTGCCCGTTTGGATCACCTGCAGTTGGTGCCATTCTCGCTTTAGACTCGGCTGTTGGTGTCCATTGGTGGGCTCCAGCGGGACTCTTAGTAAGCTCCCAGTCGTAGTTTAATAGTACATCAAAATAATCGGCATCCCATTGCGTTGGGTTTGGTGTCAAAGCCCCTTCAATACCACTGGTAATCGTATCTTCTAAAACGCCAGACTTGTAGGTGTTCTTCCATCCGGTACTCATTTCTTGCATGGTCGCTCCGTGTGGTTCAGGTCCAACGTATTGTCCTGGATCCGCGGCACCGTGTGCTTTACCAAAGGTGTGTCCTCCAGCAACCAAAGCAACAGGTTCTTCATCGTTCATGGCCATACGTCCAAAGGTCTCGCGTACATCTGCCGCAGATCCCATCGGATCTGGATTACCGTTTGGTCCTTCTGGGGTTACGTAGATCCATCCCATCATCACAGCCGCTAGAGGGCCCC
>NZ_JABSPU010000078.1:9306-11753 GCF_013214815.1 Gilvibacter sp. | reverse complement strand
AGAACTCATCCTTTTTGGCCTCTAAAGTCTGTAGGGTACCGCTAACGCTGCTTTGGGCTATTTGTATGATCTTCTTCTGATCCGCTGGCTGAAAAGCGTCTAAAGGATTGTAGATGGAATCTTTGGGTTCCTTAGGCGCGTAATTATCTCCAATACTCGCAACCCCAGAACGCAGATACATGGTATTGGCAAAAGTCTTGATGTCTGTGGAGAAATTGTCAGAAAGGGTGTCGATGGCAGGGAGCTGCTCAGAAATAGGATACATTCCATGATTGCTGAGTTCTCCTTCCGCTTCCAGATCAATATTGTTGATCTCACTCAGATCGATGTTTATGGTATAGGTGTCCAGATAACTCTTGACAAAGGGTTTTCGCTTTTTCTTTTTGACATCCCGTACTTGAACCTCGTCATAATAATAGACGTTGTCTAGTTTGAGTGATAAAAGATTGGAATCTTCAGACCCGATCAGTTCCCCGCGTTCTGCCACCATTACGGTGTAGTTCCCGGCAATTTTTGGTTTTTTCTTGTGTATGATCACCTGATCCAGATACTGGTCCCGATCTCCCGACTTTTCATCCACCTTGATGTTGAGCTCATCGCCAATAGAACTGAATTGCCCTTCTGCAATAACCATGGCGGGTTTCTTTTGGGCAATGTTCCGCCTGAGGTTTAAGGATTTATATTCTGCCCATGGAATAACGCTGTTGGCAAACCAAAAGGCCGTAAAGCTTATCGTAACAATAAAGAGGGTCAAGCTGCGCATAGCGCGTTGCAGTGAGATACCCGTAGATTTCATAGCCGCGAACTCGTACTTTTCTGCAAAGTTCCCAAAAACCATAAGGGATGAAACCAAGATCGTCAGTGGTAATACCAGCGGAATCAGCTTAGGAGAGAAGTACATCAAAAACTTCAGTACTACTACCATATCCAATCCCTTTCCTGCCAGTTCAGAGATATACAACCAGATGGTCTGGAGGATAAAAATGAACATCAGGATAAAAAATACGCTTAAAAAAGTGCGTATGTAAGTGACCAGTATGTAACGATCGAGAATTTTCAAATGCCGCTAGTTCAGCCTGTTGATAAAATAGCCGTCTGCTTCGTACTTAGACTGATCAAAACTAAACAAGGTTTTTGAAATGGGCTGATTGGTTTTAAAAGAATTAACAGTAATGGTAAACTCTGTACCGTTGGCATCGGTTTGAATCAGCTTGTAAATATGCTTGGTCATGCTATCAATGCCCAGCAAGATATCTTTGATCTCCGCATTGCTGTCAATCGGCATCAATTTCACGTATTGGATCTTACGTCCTTTTACGTTTTGAACGATGTCCATTTTATATGTATAACCCTCTTCATAGAAGGTCAGCATTTCACTAGGAGTAATGCCTGTATTTTCATCACTGCCAATGGTAGAGATGGTGACTTCTTCATCTTCAGGCACAATGGAGTAAATATTGACGCCATCGCTGATGCGGGTAGTTCCCAACATATTGAGATGATATTTGTCTCCCTCCAAGGTCACATTGCCACGGGTATCTTGCTTCACCTTCTGCTTCTCATTATTGAGGCTGTATTTAAAATCGATGACAATATTTTCGTAAGAACGCACTTTAGCGGATACTTCATCCAACAGGGTCTTGGCGTCCTGTGCGGCGGCAAATCCTCCGCTTAAAACTAATAAACAACCGAGTAGTATCGATCTCATGGTTTCTAAGTTTTTTTGTTGCTCAGTGCAACTTCATTTTTGATTTATACTTCATTATCCAACAACTGATTCAAGGCTTCAATGGTCGGCACCAAAACCTGTCTGGCTTTACTGCCTTCAAAAGGGCCAACAATTCCTGCAGCCTCCAATTGGTCAATGATACGTCCTGCTCGGTTGTACCCCAATTTGAGTTTGCGCTGCAATAAAGAGGCAGAGCCTTGCTGAGCAATTACCAGCACTTCTGCCGCTTCACGGAACAGTGAATCGCGGTCGTCTTTAGATATATCAAGATTTGTACCACTTTCTTCTCCTACGTATTCTGGCAATAGGTGTGCATCCGGATAGGCCTTTTGTCCACCGATATAATCCGTGATCTTAGACACCTCAGGCGTATCGACAAAAGCACATTGCAGTCGTATCACCTCGTTCCCTTGGGTGTAAAGCATGTCTCCGCGCCCAATGAGCTGATCGGCTCCTGTAGCATCCAAAATGGTTCGTGAGTCGATCTTAGAGGTTACTCTAAAGGCAATACGCGCTGGGAAGTTCGCTTTGATGATCCCTGTGATCACGTTTACAGAAGGACGTTGCGTGGCAATGATCAAGTGGATTCCAATGGCACGAGCCAACTGAGCCAGACGTGCAATAGGGGTTTCCACCTCTTTCCCTGCGGTCATGATCAGATCCGCAAATTCATCAACTACCAGAATGATATACGGCAAAAAGCGGTGTCCGTTGTTTG
>NZ_JABSPU010000078.1:0-9296 GCF_013214815.1 Gilvibacter sp. | reverse complement strand
CATGTGGAATCGAAGATTGATTTTTTGAATTTGTAACTTTGGGATTCATTTTCATTTTATTTTCTGTTTGTACTACAAACGTAGCAACCGCTCCATCCCTATCACGCTCAACCTCCGTCTCCTCCACAACCTTGACCTTGCCCTTCATTTCATCGGCAAATTCATCAATTACCAAAACGATATAGGGCAGAAATTTATGTCCATTTTCAGGATTTAATTTTCTCGCCTTGAACTTGGTATTGTATTCTTTAATGTTACGAACCATAGCATCTTTAAGCAGGTCGTAACGCGCGTCCATTTCAATACAGAGCGAGTTTAAAGTATAGATCACCTTCGTGGTGTCTGTGATGATGGCTTCTTCGGTATCAGGTAGCTTAGCCAGATAATGGCGCTCAATTTTATTGAACAAAGTAAGTTCAACCTTCTTTGGGTCTACTAAAACGAATTTCACCTCTGCCGGATGCTTCTTGTAGAGTAGGGAGGTCAAAATGGCGTTCAACCCAACGGACTTTCCTTGTCCGGTAGCCCCTGCCATCAGCAAGTGTGGCATCTTAGCAAGGTCCACTACAAAGGTTTCGTTGGCGATGGTCTTTCCCAAAGCAAGGGGTAAGGCCATCTCTGCTTGTTGGAATTTATTGGCCGCGATCACCGAGCGCATCGATACAATACGTGGATTTTTATTGGGCACTTCAATACCGATGGTTCCTTTTCCGGGTATCGGCGCAATGATACGAATACCAAGGGCAGCCAGCGAAAGTGCTATATCGTCTTCCAGATTTTTGATCTTGGAAATTCTGATCCCTGCCTCTGGAATGATCTCATAAAGGGTTACCGTTGGACCCACTGTGGCTTTGATCTGTGCAATGGCGATCTTGTAATTGCGTAGGGTCTCTACAATACGGTTCTTGTTTTCTTCAAGTTCCTCCTGATTGATAGTGATCCCCGCACCACCTGTATAATCTTTGAGCAGTTCTAAGGGCGGGAATTTATAATTGCCTAATTCCAGGGTTGGGTCAAACTCGCCAAAGTCTTCTACTAGTTTTTGTGCAGTCTTATCTGCCGGAAGCTCTTCTTCCTCAACGGCCGCCTCAACTTCCATAGTGACCTCTTCTTCTTGCTTCTCGGTCTTAGGGGTTTTGAGCTGGATGTTTTCCAATTCAGGGTCTGGAGTGAGTTCTAGAGGTTTGGACTGTGTTTCTTCTGCTACTGGAGCAACCGTTATTGGCTCTGGTGTAGGTGTTACAGTATCTTCTGACTCCGTAAGTATTTGTGTTTCTGTAGACTCTTCTGTTGAAGAAACCTCGTCTTTAAAGTCTTCTGCTATGGATTCTTTGGTCTTTTTAAGTTTTGCTGCAACCTTATCCGGAGTCACTCGTAGACGCAACACCAAATAGGTGATTAGTAAGAATGCCATTAGAATGGCAGTACCTGTGAAACCTAAATAATCCTGCAAGAAATCGTTCATTTCATAACCCACAGTTCCCGCTAGGATTCCACCTTGGCTACTAAAGAATCCGAAGAAAACGGCTAACCAAAGCATGACTAATAAGCCCCAAAACCAAAAACGACCTAGCGCGCTCCGCTTTAAATCAAAAAAGAAATAGATTCCACTTAAGGTGATGAGCGTAGAGAAAATAAAGGCGGCAATACCCACACCTTTATAAATGAAAAAGTTGCCCAAACCTGCTCCGAATTTACTCAAGAGATTCGCGGCTTCCGTGTCTCGGTTGCCTAATTCTCCTAAGATGGACTGGTCTTGTTGCCAGTTAAAAAAGAAGCTCGCAAAGGCCAGGGTAAACGCCAGACCAAAGAGCATTAGAAAACTTCCCAGAACCACCTGCTGTTGCCGGTTAAGGGTCAGTTTTGGTAATTGGAATCGTTTGGCTTTTTTAGCGCTGCGTTTAGTAGTTTTCTTTTTGGCCATAAAGGGTAAAACAAAGGTACAAATTGTTAACGTTTAAAAAACACCCAAATTATAAGGTAAAATATCGTTATGAGCATTGCAAGCACAATAAAACAAAGGATTTTCTGAATTTCAGCATAGCAGCGCTATGGTTAAATTCAAAAATTCAGTGAAACAATTCGTTTTGAAGTGATTTCAATGCGGAATAGATTTTTTACCTGGCAATTTGGGTAACAATAGTACTTAGTTAAAGTAGGGAATATAGATGATACAACCAATGACAATTGCGATAACTGCAGCAAAAAATACAGCGCCTGCAGCTACGTCTTTGATATAGCCAATTTTAGGATGTCTCTCCGGGTGGATGAAGTTCGCGATTTCTTCAATCGCCGTGTTGGCGCCTTCTGTTGCCATGACCAAACCAATGGCGAAAAATTGAAGGATCCATTCAGTAGCGGTGATCTCAAAATAGAATCCCGAAACGGTCACCACCACGGCAATAACCGCTTGAACCTGGATGCTGGCCTCATTCTTGAGTAGCAGCCAGGCCCCGCGGCCGGCGTATTTAAACGCCATTAATCGTTTGCCGATGAAGGTGTTTTTCATTGCTTATAGCGCAGCGAGTGCAGCAGCGTAATCAGGCTCTTCTCCAACTTCAGCTACTTGCTCGTTGTAGATCACGTTTCCGTTAGCGTCTGCTACTACAACAGCTCTAGAGTGCAGCGCATCAAAGGCTCCGCCTTTAATAGTTACACCATAGTCTTGTCCAAATGCTCCGGTTTTAAAATCAGAGAGCATCTCTACGTTTTCAATGCCTTCAGCGGCACAGAACTGTTGCTGTGCAAAAGGAAGGTCTTTCGAAACACAAAGTACCGTGGTGTTCTCCAATTTTGAAGCCTCCTCATTAAAGCGTCTTGCAGAGGCAGCACATACTCCTGTGTTTACAGAAGGGAAGATGTTAAGGATTACGTTTTTGCCCGCGTAATCTGCGAGTGTTTTTGTTGACATATCGTTGGCTACCAAGCTAAAGTCAGGAGCTTGAGATCCAACAGTAGGAAGTGATCCTACAGTTTCGGCGGGGTTTCCGCCTAGGGTAATAGAAGCCATAGTTGTTGTTTTTTACAAAAATACGATGCCCTTAAAGAGATATCATTAAGGAACTCTTAAAAAATGTCGATTATTTTGAGGTAGCTAACTGACGGATCTTGATGCGGAATGCAGCGAAGATCAAAGTCATAAATGGGCTCAGCCAATTAAAGATCGCAAAGGCAAAATAGTCTACTACAGGAACACCTAAAACACCGCTCTGGTAGGCTCCACAAGTATTCCAAGGTACCAATACAGAAGTTACCGTACCGCTGTCTTCTAGGGTTCTGGATAAGTTCTCCGGAGCCAATCCGCGGTCTTTGAAGGCTTGCGCATACATTTTACCAGGCACAACCAAGGCCAAGTATTGATCACTCGCGGTAACATTTAAAGCTAAACAGCTCATCACGGTACTGGCAAAGAGTCCGAATACACTTTGGAACAATCCTAACAAGGCCTTACTAATCGTTGCTAATGCTCCAATAGCATCCATGAAACCACCAAATACCATGGCGCAAACAATGAGCCAAATAGTGCCGAGCATTCCAGCCATTCCTTTGGCTGCAAAGAGATCAGCAAGTTCTGGGTTGTCTGTGGCTACTTGGGTTTTAACGGTTATGGCATTCATAATGCCTTTATACGCTGTAGTTGCGGTTAGTTGATCGCCGCCACCTATAGTCGCGACAATTTCTGGCTGCGCAATCAAAGCAGCCACACCTCCTAATAGTGTGCCTATAAGCAAGGCGATGAGCGGTGGAGTTTTCTTAATAATCATTGCTATAACAGCAATAGGGACCAGAAACAACCATGGACTCACATTGAAGGCGGCCTCAATATCTGCCAAGTATTGGCTGGTGTCCGCGGGACCGTCGGTTTCAATGGTGAATCCAATAATAATGAACACTATTAGCGTAACTACAATGGTTGGCACTGTCGTGTAAGTCATGTATTTAATGTGCGTAAACAAGTCCGTTCCCGCCATAGCTGGGGCCAGATTAGTCGTATCGCTTAAGGGAGAAAGTTTGTCTCCAAAATATGCTCCAGATAGCACTGCGCCAGCGGTCATGCCAAGACTGATGTCCAGTGCGCTGGCTATACCGATAAGCGCTATACCTACCGTAGCAGAGGTGGTCCAACTGCTTCCCGTAGCAATGGATATGATGGCGCAGATAACCACACATGCGGCCAAAAATATTGTTGGGTTGAGTATTTGCAGCCCGTAATAAATCATAGTAGGTATGATACCGCTAATGAGCCATGTTCCCGCCAAGGCTCCAACCATGAGTAAAATTAAAAGAGCACCTGTAGTAGATTTGACATTTTCCGCGACCTCTTCCAGCATGCGCTTATAACTCACTTTATTGAGAATCCCCACGACTCCAGCAACTGCAGCACCAATAAGAAGGATAAACTGATTGGATCCGCTTAAGGCATCATCTCCGAATACATAAACGTTATAGGCTAATAATCCTACTAAAGCCAAAACAGGAATCAAAGCTTCCCAAATGTTGAGTTCCGTATTTTCAATGATTTTTTGATCCTCAATAGGAATCTCTTTTATATTGTCCTGATCGTTTTGCATGCTGTTAGTTTATAGAACTGTAATGTTACGATTTTAGCCTCCGAATTGCAAACGCAGTGCTAAGGGCAAAATAAAAAACGGGCGCGAGGCCCGTTTGTGTTTTCAAGTGGTTGTGCTTAAACCAGTTCCGCAGTCTGTAGCACTCCAACAGCTTCCATACAGGCTTTCATCTGTTTGAAGGTGCGAGCGATATCATTATCCAACCCGACTGAAAAACGAATCAACCCATCGCTTAGACCCATTGCTTCTTGTTCATCTGCAGGAATCTCAGATGAGGTAGAGCTGCCTGGTGCACTGAAAAGGGTTTTGTAGAATCCAAGGCTAACCGCTAAATAACCCAGATTGCGCTCTTGCATCAATTCCATGAGTTCGTTTGCTTTATCTAAGCTACCTACATCAATGGTCAGCATACCGCCAAAGCCGTATTCTGCATTCATCATTTGTGAGAACACTTTATGACTTGGATGCGAAGGTAAGCCTGGGTAAACTGTTTTTAGGCCTAAACTCTCAAAGGCTTGCGCCAAGTAGAATGCATTATGACTGTGTTGTTTCATGCGGATGTGAAGCGTACGAAGGTTCTTTAAAATAGACGCTGCCCGCATGCTGTCCATGGTGCTGCCCAAAAGCATGGCCGCACCATCATTGACGTTGCGGAGCTGATCTATGAATTCTTGAGTTCCGCAAATAACACCGCCCACAGTATCAGAAGATCCGTTGATGAATTTGGTCAAGCTGTGGATGACCACATCGGCGCCCAAACGTCCTGCGGGAATAGAAAGCGGGGAGAAGGTATTATCAACCACCAACTTTAATCCGTGTTTTTTGGCTAGTTCTGATAAGGCTGCAATATCGGCAACCTCCAAGAGCGGGTTGCTCACCGCTTCACAGTAAAGCACTTTGGTGTTTTCGGTAATGGCTGCCTCAACAAAATCTAACTTTGTGATGTCAACAAAACTGGTGCGGATGCCCATTCTCGGGGTGAAGTTCTTCAAGAAGGCATAAGTTCCTCCGTAGATCGTCCTGCTAGAAACAATATGATCGCCTTGACCACAAAGCTGTAGCAAAACAGGGCAAATTGCGCCCATACCACTAGCGGTCACATTAGCCGTTTCTGTACCTTCTAAAGCGGCCAGCGCTTCTCCTAAATACAGATTGCTCGGTGAACTGTGACGTGAGTAGAGGTAACAACCGTCAGCGTTGCCTTCAAAAGTGTCAAACATGGTCTTTGCTGAAAGGAAGGTATAGGTGGAGGAATCGGAGATGGAAGGGTTGACACCACCAAATTCTCCAAAGTACTGGAGGTCTTGAATATTGTTTGCAGGTTTAAATGCCATTTTAAGTAGGGTTTTATTCATCAAATTTAATTGGGATTTGTAGATTTAACCAAATTGTTACATTTAATTAGTAATTTATTTGGTTAAAAAGCTATATCTTAGTTAAAAATTTAGCCCCCATTCTAAAAAACGCTACGAACACCGAAAAATTTTCTATGCAACTTGACCAAACAGATAAGCAGATTCTGAATATTCTGCAAGAAGATGCAAAAATTACCAATAAAGAGCTTTCCTCAAGACTCAATTTATCTCCAACTGCCATTTATGAGCGCATCAAAAAATTGGAGCGCAATGAGATCATCAAAAATTATGTGGCGCTCTTGGACGAGAGTAAAATTCAAAGAGACTTTGTTGTTTTTTGCCAGATCAGGCTACTCCAACACGCCAAAGACTATTTGACCACCTTTGAGCAAGACATTATTTCTTTGCCAGAAGTATTAGAATGTCATCACATCAGTGGAGATTATGATTATCTCTTAAAAGTGGCTGTGGAGGATATGGAGGCCTATCGTGCCTTTATGGTGACCAAATTGACCACCTTACAGTATATCGGAAATACACACAGTTCCTTTGTGATCAGTGCGGTGAAACACACCACCAAACACGTCATGGATCATGCGTAACAAATACCTGCTCGGGGCAGAGTTTTTAATCTTCTTCGCCATTTTGCCAGTGAGTTTTGCCTGGGATTATTCCATCTGGATCAAAGCAGGTTTGGCCGTGGTAGGATTGACCTACATTATTGTGCGTTTGGTCAAGGATCCTGACAAACCCCTAAAGTGGTTTAAAAATTATCCATGGAAGGCCTTCTGGAAGCGCATTGGACTGCAGTTCTTGATCATTGGGCTTGTGACCACCCTCTTTGTATTGTGGAAGGCACCGGGCAGTTTGTTCTGTGTGCCTAAAAGTGACCCGGAATTGTTTGTGAAGATATTAGGAGTCTATACCTTTCTGTCGGTATGGCCGCAGGAATTGATCTATAGAACGTATTTCTTTAGTCGTTTTGAGTCCTTATTTCCATCTAAGAAGGTGTTGATCTTTGTAAATGCCGTGGTCTTTTCATTGGCTCACATATTCTTTAGAAATACCTTGGTAACCGTTTTGACTTTTATTGGCGGGTTGCTGTTTGCCTATACGTATATTAAAACACGATCGACCTTATTGGTCAGTATTGAACACGCGGTTTACGGCAACTGGCTATTTACCGTTGGGATGGGAGATATGCTGGCTTTTCCCGGGATGGATGCCTGTGCAGCTTAAGACTTAAGGAGGGAATTATTATTGCGACTAAGGACTTAGGTAGAACGCCAAAAGCTTTGTAAATTTGCAGTCGATTTAAAATCATTTTTTATGAGTTCATTTGATGTAGTAGTAATTGGATCTGGCCCTGGAGGCTATGTTGCAGCCATTCGTTGTGCACAATTGGGGATGAAAACTGCCCTGATCGAAAAGTACAATACCTTAGGAGGAACCTGCTTGAACGTTGGTTGTATCCCGAGCAAGGCCCTTTTGGATTCTTCTCACCACTACGAGGATGCAGTCAAGCATTTTGAGGAGCACGGAATTGAAGTTCCGGGCGAAGTGAAAGTGAACTTAGAGAAAATGATTGCGCGCAAGCAATCGGTAGTAGATCAAACCACTTCTGGTATTGACTACTTGATGAAAAAGAACGAGATCACCGTATTTCACGGGATGGGTTCATTTGTAGACGCCACGCACGTAAAAATTGACTTGACCGAAGGTGGAGAAGAAACCTTGGAAGCCAAGAACATTATTGTTGCTACCGGTAGTAAGCCATCGACCTTACCTTTCATTACCATTGATAAAGAGCGCATCATCACTTCTACAGAAGCACTTAAAATGCCAGAGATCCCTAAACACTTGGTTATCATTGGTGGCGGAGTTATTGGATTAGAGCTCGGACAGGTTTATCGCCGTTTGGGTGCTGATGTTTCTGTTATTGAGTATATGGATCGAATCATTCCGACCATGGACCGGGCACAGAGTAAAGAACTCACCAAAGTGATGAAAAAGCAAGGAGTTAAATTCCACGTTTCTCATCAAGTTACTTCTGTGGAGCGCAATGGCGACGAAGTGACTATCAAGGCCAACAACAAAAAAGGCGAAGAAGTGAGCTTTACGGGAGACTATTGTTTGGTTTCTGTAGGGCGTCGCCCGTACACAGATGGATTGGCGGCAGATAAGGCTGGAATCCAAATGGACGAACGTGGCCGTATTGAGGTAAACGAGCACTTGCAAACCAACGTCTCAAACATCTACGCTATTGGAGACGTAGTAAAAGGAGCTATGTTGGCCCACAAGGCAGAGGAAGAAGGTGTGTTTGTTGCAGAGACCATTGCCGGTCAACAACCGCATATTAACTACAACCTAATTCCTGGAGTAGTATACACTTGGCCAGAAGTCGCCTCTGTTGGAAAAACAGAAGATCAACTTAAAGAAGCTGGAGTAGACTACAAAGTAGGACAGTTTGGAATGCGCGCCCTAGGTAGATCTCGCGCCAGTGGTGATATCGATGGATTTGTAAAGATCCTTGCCGATGCTGCTACGGATGAGGTATTGGGTGTTCATATGGTAGGAGCTCGTGTTGCTGATTTTATCAGTGAAGCCGTTACTGCTATGGAATTCCGCGCCAGTGCTGAAGACATTGCACGTATGAGTCACGCGCACCCAACCTATGCAGAAGCTGTAAAAGAGGCTGCATTGGATGCTACAGACAAACGTCCATTACACATTTAATTATTCCTCGCTCATCGCGCGTTTGTATTGACGAATCAAGGAACGCGCCTGTAGTTTCCAAGCCGTTTTGACTTTGTCGAATTCGGTATAGGCATCATTAGTGCCAAAATCGTTGAGATTTGGTGCTGAGATGATCCCTAGTGCCATTACAGGTTCGCTATCGTCTGAGGTGGAAATGATCTTGTAGATTCCGTATGTGACGCCATTGTCTTCAATCTCTCCGAGTTTTTTAACCTCATTGTTGTATTCCGAGACGTAATCACCCACATAATTATATACACAGAGCTCCGTAAAGGCATTGGGTTCCAAATACTCCGCTGGGATCAGATCGCTCAATTCGGCATCAACTAAAGCCTCCATGATCTCGTAACGCGAGTAGAAGGGATCCATATACTGTTTGAGAATGTCTGGTTCTACAGTAAAGCCCATAGCCATGTATTTAAGCATGGATTCTGTTTTGGTCCAAGGATCTTTAGCATAGGGTGTGAAGATCTGTTTGAGAATCTCACCGCTGTCTTCTGCGTTCACTGCCGGATCAGACTCGGCTATACTCATATAGTAATAAAGCAGGTTCTCATTCAAATGGTAACTTTGATTGCGAAGGACGGTGTCTTGGTACTTGGCCATTTGATTA
>NZ_JABSPU010000077.1 GCF_013214815.1 Gilvibacter sp. | reverse complement strand
CCAGTATTCTGAGAATTATGGGAAGAAGAAGACCTTTGCACCTTCTGCTCTACTGTTCTATGTTGGCTTTGAAAAGCCCATTGAAAATGTTGAGCACCATACCTTATTTTTTGACGTGGATTTTGAAACCCACGCCCACGATATCTATGATGAACCTGCTTGGCCAGAGGAACCTTTGTTCTACGCCAGCTTCCCTTCTAAGACTGATGACAATGCAGCTCCAGCGGGAAAAGAAGCAGGTATTTTCTTGATTCCGTTAGCTCCTGGGTTGGAAGACACGCCAGAGATGCGCGAAAAATATTTTGACATTATTCTTACACGCTTGGAAAAATTGACGCAGCAAGAAGTCAAAAAATACGTTATCTTTAAAGAGTCCTACTGTGTAAATGACTTCATTGAGGACTACAATTCTTACAAGGGAAATGCGTATGGGATGGCAAATACCTTGCTCCAAACGGCCTTTTTAAGACCCAAGTTGCGTAGTAAGAAAGTAAAAGACCTATACTTCACTGGTCAACTCACCGTACCAGGGCCCGGAGTTCCTCCGTCCCTTATTTCAGGAAAGTTGGTAGCCGGTTTGATTGAAATTGACCATTAGTACTCTATTGCAGCATGAAAGCAACATTTGACATCGTTTCCAACCTCTGTAGCCAAAAGGTGACCAATGCATACAGCACCTCGTTCTCCTTGGCCACGAAGATGCTCGCACCGAGTATCCGACAAGATATTTACAATATTTATGGTTTTGTTCGCTTTGCGGATGAGATCGTGGATTCCTTCCACGACTACGACAAAGCCGTGCTTTTTGACCGCTTTTCTCAAAGCTTAGAAGATGCTCTGCACGACAAAATCCATTTGAATCCAATCCTCAACGCCTTTCAGCATACCGTACACAAGTACAATATCCAAAAGTCGTCTATTGATGCCTTTATGAAAAGTATGCGTTTGGATTTGACCAAGACAGAATATTTAACAGATGCAGAATACAAGGAATACATCTACGGTTCTGCGGATGTGGTTGGCCTAATGTGCCTAATGGTTTTTGTTAAAGGTGATCTGGAGCGCTATGACGCTTTAAAAGAGTCTGCGATGCACTTGGGGTCTGCTTTTCAAAAAGTAAACTTTCTGCGTGACTTAAAGGCTGATTTTGAAGGCCTGAGCAGAACCTATTTTCCGAACACCAACCTCAGCGCCTTAGATGAAGACGCCAAGAAAAGAATTATTGCAGAAATCGAGGAAGATTTTGCAAAAGGCTATCAGGGAATATTACTTTTGCCAACAGAAGCGAAATTTGGTGTATTTATGGCTTACCGCTATTACCGACGCCTGCTTAAAAAGCTTTACCGAACTCCCGCTATGGAAATCAAGAACAAGCGGATCAGAGTTCCCAATTACGAGAAGTTCGGGTTGTTGACCCGTAGTTATGTGAAATATCAATTAAAATTAGTTCGATAGCAATGGATATTCTGCTTTGGATATTGGTCTTTTTGGCCACCTTTTGCACTATGGAATTCATGGCCTGGTTTACCCACAAATATATTATGCACGGTTTCCTTTGGGTCTTGCACAAAGATCATCACCACAAGGATCACGGCAGCTGGTGGGAACGCAATGACGCCTTTTTTATCTTTTACGCCGCTGTGAGTATCGGATGCTTCATCGCTTGGCAATACTACGGATTCTGGGCGGGGCTGCCTATAGGACTAGGGATCTTCGCATACGGATTCACTTACTTTATGGTGCACGATATCTTCATTCACCAAAGATTTAAGATGTTCCGCAACGCCAACAATTGGTATGCGCGCGGTATTCGCAGAGCACATAAGATCCATCACAAACACTTAGGCAAAGAAGACGGTCAGTGTTTTGGGATGCTACTTCCGCCGCTCAAATACTTTAAAAAATAACGATGCAGTACCTGTACCTATGGTTAAACTTAGGTTCATTTATTGTTCCCTTCCTGTTTAGCTTCCACCCGCGTTTAAAGTTCTACAAGCGTTGGAAAGGATTCTTTCTGGGAGTCTTGGTGATGATGGCCGTATTCATTCCATGGGACATAGCCTTTACAGTTAATGGTTTCTGGGGATTCAATCCGGATTATCTAAGCGGAATCTATTTGTTCAACCTTCCCCTGGAGGAATGGTTGTTCTTTATCTGCATTCCCTACGCTTGTATCTTTACCCACTACGCACTTATTGAGCTCATGCCCAATGTGAAGTTGTCTAAAAGGACCACTGCTGTAATTTATACGCTTCTCGCTGCTGTTTTAGTGATTGCGCTCTGGTATACCAATCACCTTTGGTATACGGCAGTGAACTTTAGCTACGCATTAATTGTACTAGGAATAGTCTATAATTGGAGGCCAGAATTATTCAACAGATTCTTTTTGACCTATTTAGTGATCTTGATTCCGTTCTTTGTGGTCAACGGAGTTTTGACGGGAACAGGAATAGACGAGCAAGTGGTTTGGTACAATAACGATGAAAACCTCGGCTTGCGCATGGGCACTATTCCTGTTGAAGACACCATTTACAATCTTGGAATGCTTTTAACAGTCCTAGCTATTACTGTTTATGTCTCTGGACCAGCAACTCAACGCGTGAGCAATTCTTCTAAAAACGCATAGAACTCTGGATCATTCCAGGCTTTGGCCCCTGTTTCTAAAAGGACCACCTTCCCTAATTTATCAATGACCGCTGTTGTGGGCAAAGAATTACTTCTAATGACCTCTGGCGCCTGATAGCTTTGAATGTAGACGGGCAGCTCATAACCCTTCTTATCCATAAAGCCTTGTAGTTTCTCTGGAGTTTCTCCGGAGACAAAATAGAAATCCACACGATCTGCGAATCGATCATACAATTCTTGCATGGCCGGCATCTCCGCTATGCATGGTGGGCACCAAGTTGCCCAAAAATTCACCAAAACCACTTTGCCTTTTGACTGCTCAAAATTCTCCGAGGCTCCTGCCAAAGTCTGCAAGGGCCAGTTATAGGTGTCTAAGTTGAGTTGCTCCTCGTCTGGCAAGCTATCTGGAGCAAAAGCAAACAGCCGTTGAATCCCGGCTTTAATAGGAGTTCCCGTTTGAGGCACGATCAACAGAACTATCAGCAACACCATAAGTATATTGCTCCATTGTTTCTTAAAAAAGGTCTGGTCTAATTTCATGAATAGGTAGTCCAAAAATAAGTCGATTCCTTGCATAAAAAAAGTCCCGCTTTTCAGCGGGACTTCACTACAAAAATGTATTACTCCTTAATTTCGAGTAACTGTGATCGAATTGGAAAGGCTAAAGCAGCCTACCAAATCGCTGGCATTATTGCCAGGCATTGCGCCTTCTAGGCCGTCCTCAAAGCGCAAGTACCAGATTAGGCATACTCCTACACCAGCAGCGTCAAAGTCAACTGCTTCAAGAGCTGCCATTGTTGGTGGCAATCCTAAGATGTTACCAGCATCGTCAGTGATTACCCAAGTTGAATTCGTTCCGGTTTGCGTACCGTCTAAGGTGATTCCGCTAACCATGTCTGGGGTTCCATCTACAGTGAAGGTAAATGGCCCTCCGCTGATCATCCCTCCGTTTGGTGCGTTACGCACAACCTCAATAGGGTTAGATAAGCTAAAGTCTCCTTCTAGATCGTTGGCGTTAAGACCAACTTCTGCTCCGACTAGACCGTCTTCAAAGCGCAGGTACCAGATCAAGCAAACTCCACCTCCGGCGCCGTCAAAATCAACACCTTCTAAGGCTTCAAGAGTTGGTGGCAATCCTAGGATGTTTCCAGCGTCATCAGTTACTACAAAACTTCTGTTAGTCCCTGTAGCGGCTGGATCCGTGCTAATTCCACTAACAAAATCAGGACTTCCGTCAACACAGAATTCAAAAGGACCACCCATCAAAACACCAGCATTAGGAGCTGCGTTTCTGTTTACAGTGATCGAGTTCGATAAATTAAAAGTACCAGTAAGGTCGTTGGCGTTTGCTCCTACTTCTGCTCCTTGAAGATCGTCTTCAAAACGCAGGTACCAAATTAGACAAACACCTACACCAGCACCGTCAAAGTCAACACCTTCTAGCGCTTCTATCGTTGGTGGCAATCCCAAGATATTTCCGGCGTCGTCAGTGACTACAAAAGTTCTGTTGGTTCCAACCGCATCAGGATCTGTAGTAATGCCGCTTACAAAGTCAGGGTTTCCGTCTACCAAAAAGGTAAATGGACCACCTTGGAGAGTTCCAGCATCTGGTGCTGGAGTATTGTTGTCGTCATCATTGCTGCAGGCGGCAAAAAGCAAAGAAGCGAACAACAGGCTAAAAATTTTTCTTTTCATGATTATAGTTTTTAATTACCGATACAAAATTAGTTCGGCCTCATATAAAGAAATGTCAGCAAGCTTACACTAAGCAGAAAATTTTAAACGAATCTCGTTTCTGCTAAAGTCAATAAGCTCTTCAGCCTTGAATTTATTCATAATGGAATTCAGCGTGGGTCTTGAAGTTCCCAGCAATTTGGCGATGTCTTTTTGAGTGTACGGATGCTTGATCACGGTATCCCCGTTATAAGGACAGCAATAGCCGTAATCATCTGCCAGCTCTTTCAGGAATTCTTTGACGCGTGTTTCTGCGTCCTTATAGAGAATAAGATCCAAGCGACGCTCCAAACGCTTCAATCGGAAACCGATCAGCTTATAGATCCTGAAACTAAAACTGCGATTGTCTCGCATGAGTTCGTGCATGGTTCGAACATCTACAGGGCAAATACTGGTGCTGCCCAAGGCTTGCGCAAATTCATCGCGCTTCTCTTCACCTAAAATAGCTTTCTCGCCAAAAAGTTCGCCTTTGGTTAAAATGGCTTTGACCATTTCTTCGCCATCTTCTGTGTAATAACCGAGTTTTACACGGCCTTCTTCTATCAAATAGACCTTACTGGCACTATCTTCTTCAAAGTAGATATAGTCTTGTTTTTTGTAGGTATTGAAACTGTGATCTTTCTTGAATGCTTTGAATTTATGGGGGCAAAGCATGGAAAACAGGTTAACCTCTTCAAAGAACCAAAGCGTCTTCATAGCAATTATTTTTGTAGTGTCTGAGTCAATGCCAAGGTATTGACCACGGTTAGTTATCTGTTTTAGACGCAGCTTTTTCTGCTTACTTACAAGACGCAATGAAATATGGTTAACTTTGTTTAAAACCACACCGAATGAGTAGTCGTAGAGAATTTGTAAAAAAGAGTGCCCTGATTGGAACGGGGCTGGCTCTTGCTCCTAGTTTTACCTTTGCACAAGACCTGAATCCGTTAAAAGACAAACTTCGCGTAGGTCTTATTGGCGTTGGACTGCGAGGCACCAATCACTTGCAAAACCTCTTGTATAGAAACGATGTAACCATAGTGGCCGTTTGCGATACCGATACCCGCAGAATGCCTGTAGTAGAAGAACTTTTGCAAAAGCACAATCACCCGGCAGTAAGACAATTTACGACCCATGAGTACGACTACAGGAATCTACTCGCGATGCAAGATATTGACGCGGTGATTATTTCTACGCCTTGGCTTTGGCACACCCGCATGGCTAAGGACGCTATGAAAGCTGGGAAGTATGTCGGTTTGGAAGTCTCTGCAGCCAACACCATGGAAGAGTGCTGGGATCTGGTCAATATTCATGAAGAGACGGGATCTCATTTAATGATCTTAGAGAATGTATGCTACCGCCGAGACGTGATGGCTGCGCTAAATATGGTGAAGCAAAACGTCTTTGGAGAGCTACTGCATTTTCGCTGCGGATACCAACACGACCTGCGTTTTGTAAAATTTAATGACGGTAAGACTGCCTATGGTAAAGGTGCGGAATTTGGAGAAAAAGGAATTTCGGAATCTGCGTGGAGAACACAGCACAGCTTACTGCGCAATGCCGATGTATACCCAACTCATGGTTTAGGCCCTATTGCTACCATGTGTGATATCAACCGTGGTAATCGATTGGTGTCTATCTCCTCTATGGCCAGCAAAGCGGTTGGACTCAATAAATATATAGTGGATGTAGGCGGAGCGGATCATCCCAACGCCAAACTCAAGTGGAAACAAGGCGATGTGATCACTTCCATGATCAGCACTTCCAATGGAGAAACCATAATTGTGACTCATGATTGTAACTCACCACGTCCCTACTCTCTTGGCTTTAGAGTTCAAGGTAGCGAAGGACTGTGGGAAGTTGATGGAAGTCGAATGTATATAGAAGGCCAGTCAGACCCGCATCGCTGGGACGAGGCTCAACCTTGGTTGGACAAATACGATCATCCGCTTTGGAAGAAGTACGCGGATAGAGCCACAGGTTCCGGTCACGGCGGTATGGACTTCTTTGTGCTACACGCCTTTGTAGAATCGGCCAAACGCAATGCAGCGCCTCCTTTGGACGTTTATGACGCTGCCGCATGGAGCGCAGTAACTCCGCTTTCTGAGGCTTCTATTGCCGCGAACGGAGAAGCCCAAGAATTCCCAGACTTTACCCGTGGAAATTGGGTAAAGCGCAAACCTTGGAACTGGAATAGCGATCAATTTTAAAGGATGACGACTGTTAAAGCCCCTGCACGTGTTTGCCTCTTTGGCGATCACCAAGATTATTTAGGATTGCCCGTCATTGCTTGTGCCATTAACAGGTACATCACTTTTAAGGCTGAGCCCAATGAGACCCAAGCCTTGAACTTTGAGTTCATCGATCTTAAAAAAACAAGAACGCTATCTTTAAAAGAGGATCTCAATTCCTTTGAGCCGCAAGATTATATTAAATCGGGTTTGAAGGTGTTGGATAAGGTTGGTGTACAACTCTCTAAAGGTTTTGACATCGAAATTAGCGGCGATATTCCCATCAATGCTGGATTGAGCAGCTCTTCTGCCTTTGTGGTGGGATGGCTCACTTTGGTGCTAAAATTGACTGACCATTTGGATCGATTCGGTTCCGCAGAAATTGGCCATATGGCCTACCAGGCCGAAGTGGAAGAGCACGGACAAGCCGGCGGTAAAATGGACCAATATACCTCAGCCATTGGAGGAACCATCTACATCAACACCCGAGTGGATAAAACTTTTGAACCCTTAAGACTCCCTTTTGAAACATTGATCATTGCCAGTTCGGGAGTTCCTAAGACCACTCTTGAAGGACTCAGAAACTTAAATGAACGCGCACATCAGGCTATTGCTCAGGTCAAAGCACATGTTCCTGATTTCAATCAATACACCCATCATTCGGCGGATAATTTTGTGGATCACGTAGCTGACGATTTAAAGGACATCTTTATTGCAGCCTACGGAAATTATAAAAACACACGCGCTGCCTTTGACTGTATACAAGGTCAAGACGCTGATATCACAGCTATAGGAAACTTAATGAATGAGCATCACAGCATCCTGAAAGACTTGCTCAAGATCACGACTCCAGAGATAGATCGTTTGATCTCCGCCGCAAACAAGGCGGGCGCCCTGGGTGCTAAAATCGTCGGTTCTGGCGGTGGTGGTTGTATTGCCTGTATTCCTTCCGAAGGGAAAGAAGAAGAAATTATGAATGCGCTTAGAGATGCAGGAGCTGTTGAAGTATTTGAGGCGCGGGTATCCAAAGGCGCTAAAGATCTTGCCTGATGAAAACACTAGTCATTTTAGCCGGTGGCGCATCCAGCCGCATGAAAAAGTCACAAGCCAGTGCAGGTTTAAGTGCTGCGGAAGTAGCTGCGGCAAACGTCAGTGCTAAGTGTTTGATTGTTTTGCAGGGCGATAAGCGTCCGGTGCTTGATTACATCATAAAAAACGCGCAGGCTGCCTACTATTCTGAAATTATTTTAATCACTTCTCCTCAAAACGATAGCTTCAAATCGTGGTATGGCGATAATACTTGGAATAAAGAGCGACTTGGTGTTACTATTAAATTTGCTATTCAACACATTCCCGAAGGCCGTAAAAAACCCTATGGAACAGCTGATGCCCTTCAACAAGCCATGGATCAATACCCTGAGCTTAAGGAAAAGGAATTCGTTGTTTGTAACAGTGATAATCTTTATTCAGCCGATGCACTTAATCAATTACAAATCACTGCTGCCAGAAACGCCTTTATAGCTTATGATAGAAGTGGTTTAGATTTTCCTGAAGAGAAGATTGCGAGATTTGCTTTATGTCGATTGAATAAACGGAATGAATTAATCGACATCATCGAAAAACCAAAACTTGAAGAACTGGAAAACTACCGCGATAAGACTGGTACTCTAAGGGTAAGCATGAATATCTTCAAGTTTAATGGCGCCGATCTTTACTGGTGGCTTGTAGATTGCCCGGAAAACCCTGAACGCAAAGAAAAAGAACTTCCCACCGCCATTTGGTTAATGATTCGTAACATGTTTAATGCATCAATGCTCGGTATACCTTTAAAGGAACACGTCCCCGACTTAACCACTAAAGAAGACATCGCGATTTTTAGATCACAATTGAAATAAAAAAACCCGAAGCGTCAACTTCGGGTTTTTCAATATTGAGGCGCTTTTAATTAAGCGTTCTGTTTTTTGATAAGGTTCAAAGCAGATCCTTCACGGTACCACTCAATTTGAGCAGCGTTATAGGTGTGGTTCGCCATGATAGTATCCTTAGATCCATCTGCGTGAACAACTTCTATGGTTAGTGGCTTACCTGGAGCAAAGTCCGCAATATCCACAAAGTTGAAAGTATCATCTTCTTGGATCAAATCGTAATCTGCTTCATTTGCAAAAGTCAATCCGAGCATACCCTGCTTTTTCAAGTTGGTCTCGTGAATACGTGCAAAAGACTTCACCAATACCGCAGCTACTCCTAAGTGACGTGGCTGCATAGCCGCGTGCTCTCTAGAAGATCCTTCTCCGTAGTTGTGATCTCCAACCACGATAGTGCGAATCCCTTTGGCCTTGTAAGCACGTTGGGTATCAGGTACTCCTCCGTACTCGTCATCCAATTGGTTCTTTACAAAGTTGGTCTTTTTGTTATAAGCATTCACCGCACCGATCAAGGTGTTGTTGGCAATATTGTCTAAGTGACCACGGTAACGCAACCATGGACCCGCCATGGAAATGTGGTCTGTGGTACACTTCCCGAAAGCTTTGATCAAGAGCTTCACTCCTTGCAGCTCACTGTCTTGAATAGGCTCAAAAGGAGTAAGCAGTTGCAAACGCTCAGAAGTTGGGCTTACCACGACGTTGATACCGCTTCCGTCCTCAACAGGCTCTAGGTATCCTGCATCTTCTACATCAAATCCTTGAGGAGGCAATTCCAGTCCTTTTGGCTCGTCTAGCTTCACCTCAACACCATCCTCATTGATCAGAGTGTCGTTTACAGGATCAAAGTCCAAACGTCCAGAGATCGCAATTGCAGCAACCATTTCTGGAGAACCTACAAAGGCGTGAGTGTTCGGGTTACCGTCTGCACGCTTAGAGAAGTTTCTGTTAAAGGAGTGCACGATGGTGTTCTTCTCTTCTCCAAGGAGATCCGAACGGTCCCACTGTCCAATACATGGACCACAAGCGTTGGTAAAGATGGTCGCTCCTAAGTTTTCAAATACACTTAGTAAACCATCGCGCTCTGCAGTAAAGCGAATCTGTTCCGATCCTGGATTGATTCCAAAATCACTCTTTGGTTTTAATTTTTTGTCGATGGCCTGCTGGGCGATACTTGCAGCTCGGGTCAAATCCTCATAAGAAGAGTTGGTACAAGAACCGATCAATCCCCACATTACGTTCAATGGCCAATCGTTCTCTTTTGCCTTAGGCCCTAACTCTCCCACTGGGGTCGCTAAGTCTGGCGTAAAAGGTCCGTTCAAGTGTGGACGCAACTCCGAAAGGTTGATCTCAATCACTTGATCAAAATATTGTTCTGGATTCGCGTATACCTCAGGGTCTCCTGTTAAGTATTCACGGATCTTATTGGCTTCATCAGCAATTTCCTCACGATCTGTAGCGCGCAAGAAACGCTCCATAGCATCGTCATATCCAAAAGTAGAAGTCGTAGCACCGATCTCTGCTCCCATATTACAAATGGTTCCTTTTCCAGTACAAGAAAGGTTGGTAGCTCCAGGTCCGAAGTACTCTACAATAGCTCCAGTTCCTCCCTTAACGGTAAGGATACCTGCTACTTTCAAGATCACGTCTTTAGAAGCGGTCCATCCGTTGAGCTCTCCGGTCAATTTAACACCGATCAGTTTTGGAAATTTAAGCTCCCAAGGCATACCCGCCATTACATCTACAGCATCAGCTCCACCAACTCCAACGGCAACCATTCCTAAACCACCCGCGTTCACAGTGTGAGAATCGGTACCGATCATCATACCTCCAGGGAAGGCGTAGTTTTCTAAAACCACTTGGTGAATAATCCCTGCTCCCGGCTTCCAGAAACCAATTCCGTATTTGTTGGATACAGACTCTAGGAAATCAAATACTTCACTACTGGTCGCATTGGCGCGTTTTAAATCTGCTTCAGCGCCTTGTTTGGCCTGGATCAAGTGATCACAATGTACCGTAGTTGGCACAGCAACTTTCTGCTTACCGGCCTGCATGAATTGCAACAAAGCCATTTGCGCCGTAGCATCTTGACATGCGATGCGGTCTGGAGCAAAATCAACATAATCCTTTCCACGAACAAAAGGTTCGGAAGGCATCCCATCCCAAAGGTGAGCATAAAGAATTTTCTCGGCCAGCGTCAAAGGCTTGCCAGTAAGTGCTTTTGCAGCATCTACCTTCTGCGCCATCTGCGCATAGGTATTTTTTATCATGTCAATGTCAAATGCCATATGTGTCTATTTTTTTGGAAGTGTTGCGAAAATACAAAAAATTCGTTTGATTTTTATGTCCGATATGCCCTGAACTTAGCCGTATAGTTACGATTTGCGGGAATGATAAATTCCGAATTAAAAATTGAACAACCTCTAAATTTCTTGGAGTCTTTATTGCTGACTTAGCAATCTAAGGGGCTTGAAAATAGCGTTTTACCAATCGGTGGTCTCTTAAATTCATCATCGGGCGCTCGTAAATTCGATACAAAACATAGGAAGCCACAAAGGTCAAAGCCAAATAAGCCAAGACATAAACCCCTTTATCAATTAGGGATAGGCGCTCAGTAGGCAAGAAATATTTAAGCAGTTGTAGCACCACAGAATAATGCAATAAATACATGCTGTAGGAGATCAAACTGATGCGGGTTACAGCACCTCTAATAATTCTCGGAGCTGTTTTCCAGGCGCTGAGAAAAGGTAAAAACAACGCAATGACTACAGAACAGAAAGGCAAATAACCCACATTCCAAACCCAAGGATGACTGTCTATAAACCAGCCTAACATGGGAATCCCAAAACTGATCAGCAGCATACCAAGAACTCCTAAAAGGAAAAGTATCCAGCGGTTACGCGTCCAAAAATCGGCAAAGTATTGAGCGGCATAGGCCCCGAGCATGCCGTAAAAGATCGCGTCCAAACGATAGATCATGACCGCTTTGAGTTCAGTGTTCCAAAAGATCATATCCGATTCGGCCACTTGGGTTTGATAAAACACTTTAGTCAACAAACCAAACACAATCATCCCTATTGCTGTGAAAAGAAAGGCTTTGTGTGCTTTAAGCTTGAAGAACTTCCAAAGCGCCCAAGTCAAAATCGGCGCCAGCAGATAGGTAAATTCCTCTATGGGTAAACTCCAAGATTCTGTAAAGAAAATGTCCATGGAACTAAAGGCATTCTGAAAGAACAAAAAGTACTTCCAAAGACCGTCGGGCAATTCGCGTCCCATAAAAAGGACAATCCCAATATTGACCAAGAGGATCAAATAATAATTGGGCAGGGTTCTAAACCAACGCCGTACCCAAAAGTAGGTCACGCCTTGCTTATTGTATCCTTCACTGAACTGCCTTAAAAGAATCCTTCCAATTAAGAATCCGCTTAAAACAAAGAAGATCTCCACGCCCAAGACGCCCATAAGTCGCAAAAGTTCGCTAGGCAAGCCCGGCAATTCGGGAACTATCCATATAGCATGAGAAAATACTACAAATAAAATAGCAACCGCTCGCATCAGGTCTAAACCAAAAATACGCTTGGAGTAATCTATTTGCATAAAGGAATATATTTGTAAGTAGCTATGCGCATAAAAGTACTTAAAATAATTGTCTGGCTTTCATTAGCCGCTGTACTTGGTGGAGGTCTGTATTATTTGCAGCTTTCCAACCGGCACAAGGCCATTGTAAAAACCACCCTGCTCTCTATATTAGGCTTGAGTGGAGATTGGCAAGTGAGCTATGGCGCGCGGCAAACAGACTTTTACAGCCCGCTATTCTATGTGGACAACATTTATACTTCTATGGAAGGGCCAAAAGCCATGCGCGGTTTTCAGATCAATCCCGCAGACAGCAGCCTGGTCTGGGTCAATGGATTTGAGACTTCCGTTATGGCCGCGGATGGTATCACGGAACTCTCCAAGGACTTTATGTGCCACACCAATATGGACTATTACGATCAAAGCTATTATTCCAAATGGCAGATCCCCAATAGAATTGGAAGCAATTACCCGCGTTTGGCCACTTTGACCAATGGAATGGAATCCTATAATTATCCTGAGGGGTTCGGATTCCCAATTCGCGCTGATGAATACCTCTATTTATCCACACAGGTCTTAAACCACAATTTAAAAGGTCCCTTATTTGGGCTGAGGCATAAGGTGAGTATATTTCATGAGGCTGATGGGCCTGAGCTAAAGCCCTTAAGACCCTTGACCGTCTTTATGATGTTGCCCTATGATCCTTTGTTTCCTTTTGATAACGAGGCTGCAAAGGACGACCCAAGCGTTTGTATTCCCGTAGAGACCAAGAACCACAATTATGAAGATGCCAATGGCGTGCGCCGCAGCGGACATAGGGTGGTATTCCCAGGTCAACAAACTTATCGTAACGACATCACGGCGCAATTAGAGATCAAAGACAGCTTGCAAGTGCATCATATTGCCACGCATTTACATCCTTACGCTACTGGTCTGAAACTCATCAACACAACTACCAAAGAGTTGTTGTTTCATGCTCAGGCTGTGAATCACAAGGATCGGGTGGGTTTAGAAAAAATTGTTGAATACAGTGACG
>NZ_JABSPU010000076.1 GCF_013214815.1 Gilvibacter sp. | reverse complement strand
TAATGCGTAATATTAAAGAGCAGGGTAGCACCAATGGCGTTTTTTTCATCCTTGGCGGACAACATACGCTGCGCAATATAACCGCCGCCGCCAGGTTCAGCTCCGGGATACCAAACCGACCACCATTGTACAGCAATTGGAATGATCAATAAAACGATCAATGATTCATTATCTGAGAAATCTGGCAGGAAACTCAATTTGTCTGAAACGTTAGGATGGGAGAGCATGGCTTCCAATCCGCCTACTTCTGGCAGATTAATAATATAGTAAGCTGCCCAAACAGAGCCGACCATTGCTACGATAAACTGTAAAAAATCTGTAAAGATCACTCCGCGTAATCCTCCTAAAGTACTATAGATCACCGTAATGATGCTGGCATAGAGTACACATTCCCAAGGTTGCAATCCGAACATAACACCACCGATCTTTATGGCCGCCAAACAAACTGAAGCCATAATGAGCACATTAAAAATAACTCCGAGGTAGATCGCTCTAAATCCGCGTAAGAAAGCCGCAGGCTTACCGCTATAACGAAGCTCGTAAAATTCCAGGTCGGTAACTACTTTAGAACGACGCCAAAGCTTTGCGTAAATAAATACGGTAAGCATTCCTGTAATGAGAAAGGCCCACCAAGCCCAATTCCCAGAAACACCGTTTTGACGAACAATATCTGTAACTAGGTTAGGAGTGTCTGCAGAAAAGGTTGTTGCGACCATGGAAATTCCAAGCAACCACCAAGGCATATTTCTTCCGGAGAGGAAAAACTCTTTAGTGTTCTTTCCTGCGCGTTTGGTAACCACCAAACCGATAATCGTAAATACAATAAAAAATCCGAGGATGATTCCCCAATCCAGTGTGGATAAAGACATGTTTAGTAGTTTTTCAGTCGCTCAGCTTGACCGACCCAGTTGTCGCGTTCCATACGCCCTGGGAAAAAGTCGATCATTTCCGTCACGGTCTGAATATCTTCCCAATTGAATCGACTGATCTGATCATAGGTATAAATCCCAATCTCATTGAGCTTTTGTTCAATATAAGGTCCTACACCAGAGATCTGGGTGAGATCGTCTTTGTCACTAGCACTGGCGTAGCCAAAATTGTCAAAGTTTAATTCCTTTTTCTCTAAGGCCTTTTGATAGGTAGCGCTAGCTTTTGCAGCTACTTCTTGTTGGGTTCTGAATTGTTTGGTCTCTGTAGTTTCTGGAGTTGGTGTATTGACAACCACAGGTGCAGGGGGTGCGGGAGGAGGTGCTTGCTGAGAGCTGCGTGTTCTACTTTCTATGGTTTCGATGATCTTAGGTTCGATCTCCGTGTAGAGCACCTCAATATCTTTAGCCGCTTCATTTTGACGCTCATCCAACTCTTTGCGAAGTTTTTTGATGGTCTTTTTATGTCTGCCGTTATTGAGTTGTAAGCTCGCCAAATAGCCAATAAGGAAGGAACTCAACATCAAGATGCTGATCTCTAAATAAGCCGACCACATTTCATTGGCGAATATGTCAGAGAGTCCCTCCATTAATTAAATATGATTTCTATACGTCTGTTTTGATCCCTTCCGCGCTGAGAATTGTTGGAATCAATAGGTTCTGATTCACCTTTTGATAAAGCCATCAATCGATTCTTATCCAAGTCCCCACGTGCGATAAAGAACCAACGGACCTGCCGGGCGTATTTGAGCCCTAAATTATAATTGTCTTGGTAATTTCCAATATTGTCGGTGTGTCCTACGATCTTTACAGTCATTTCAGGACGTTCTTCTAGTACTTGTTTGATCTCTTCCAAGGTGCTTTTCAGCTCATTGTTCACTAAGATCCCAGAATTGGTAAAGGTTGGGTAAACCACTTTGTTCTTTGGAATGGCCGTTGCCAAAGCGGCGACGCGTTCCGTATCCAATGGGTCAAATTTGAAGGAAATCCCATTGCCGTAGGAATTTTGAGCGTCAAAGGAAATGTCTTGTATGTCTGATTTAATCACGATTACTTCTCGTGGTACGCCGGCAGCAACCAACTCTTCTTTAACAGAGTTGCCTCTAATTACTCCAAAGTTAGGGCTTCTGAACTCCTCATCTGCACTGTATTTGGAAAGGATGGTAACCTCCATATCTGGATGCTCCAATAGATAATTTAAGACTTTGTATTTGTAATCGAGATTGCCAGCATCGCTATAAACCAAAGAGTCATTCTTTTTGATCTGTAATCCTTGCTCGAAATAGAAAACCGTCGTTCGCTCAGCATCTTTACCCACAAGGCCGTCCAAAACTGGGTTTGGGTCGGGGGTAATAAGCGTGTCTGACACGGCGAGGGTAGATGTGATAGTATCTGCGGTCACTTGTTTTTCAAGTTGTTCTATAGAGTCTTGTTGCGAGGGGGTTTTAGTCCAAGACAGATTTGCAGGGGCTTTTATAAGTGAATATAGCCACAGTGCGAAAAAGGTCCAAACGGCAAAAACCACAAAGGCTATTAGAAAATTCTTCATTAATGCACCCCAAATCCCAAATTAATGGACGAAAAATACTACAAAATCAACGATAAATCTATAAAAAACTTCAATTTTTACGAACGATTTCTACGGGGAATTATTAACTTTTTGTGAACAAAAAGATCTAGCAATGCCCCTGACTTAACAGGGGCTTAGCAATTATTTCAAGATTCCTTCTGCAGTTGCCTTTTTGGCGTACAAGAAAAAGACAACACCTAATACAATTACTAACACCGGCAGAATTAGCCCTTCTGTTCCCATAACATCTAGATAGTCAGAAAGGAAAAACGTATGAATGCTTTGACCTATTATACCCAATAACGACAGAAGAAAAAGAGGATAAGCGAACTTTCTTTTCAACAAAAGTGCGATAGAACCTAAAATACCAAACCATACTGCTATAGCAAAAGCTGCGGTAGCCCATGCGGGTGTTCCAGTTATTAATTCTTGCTCGGCTGTAGTATACATATTCAACTCTTGATCAGTCATGAAGGCATAACCTAAATACTGCAAAACGCCAATTATATTCCACATGATTGCCACTACAGCGATCACCCAAAATAGGGCGGTGGGTTTCTTTGTTTCTGTCATGAGAAAATAGTTTAATTGATTAGTTGGACTAAATGTACAAATTCTCTTCAAATGTGTTAAGTCCGCGTTAATTGGGGCTTAAGAAGCTATTTATTAAAATTTTGCACGATATTTGTTGTGTAATGCATATGATGAAGAGATATAGTACGGTATTGCTGATGAGTGCGGGTCTATTTGCTTATGGCCAAATAGATAGTCCAACAGGTATGGGATCTGGTTTAGACATTCCTTTTGGTTCTAGCAATGACGACGTCAATATTGGCGGTAGTAGCTTGAGCATTCCTAATTTTGGTTTGGACAACCCCGATGATAAACAAGGATTTGGTCAATATAATGTAACTGATACCATCAGTTTTGGTGAATCGGAGTCGGATGGGATCAAATTCACTACAGACCGCGGTTTTGTCGATACCAAAACCGACAAGGCGCCTAAGTATTTCACGAAAGACAAAGAAGAAAAAGACGAATACCGTCAAAATCAATTCTTTGGTCAATACAGTTCTGACGCCAAATTTGTGGTTTTGCGTTGTCGTGACCATGAGTTTGTGGATGGAGATCGTGTGCGCGTATATATGAATGGTCATGTATTGGTTCCCAACATTAGACTCGGAAGCGGATACCAAGACTTTGAACTCTTTTTAGATCCTGGAATGAACACTGTAGAGATCGAAGCTCTGAATCAAGGAACTTCGGGGCCAAATACTGCAGAATTCATCATTATTGATGACGACGGAGCCCTGCTTTTTTCCAACGAATGGAATTTAGCTACAGGAATTCGCGCAAAATTCATCATTAATAAGCCGCAACAATAAGCCCCCGTATTTACTAGGGTTCTGGCTTATTTCACTTCTATTTTATCCAAGTAAACATTTATCGGTAAACACCGTTTTTCTACTATTTGCTGCTACTTTCATCTTGCCAATCGAAAAAATTGAAAAAGAAAGATGAAGAGAAGTATACTAATCCTGTTTAGTGCTCTTTTTTGGATATCCTGCTCTGATGACGACAAGGCCATTGATGTGGTCACGGAAGAAATCGAGTATGGTGCCGTAGTGAGGACCTTGCAATTCAATAATGCAGAATTCAACGTTAACGATCCGGACAGCATGTTCAGTGTTGATGTTGAAGTACAAGACGAACAGGATGGCGACCTGCTGGAAGCGGTAGATCTATTTGTCAGCTTTAAAGACAATACGCCAGCAGGTGGTGACTTCTCAACTGGTGAGGCCGCTTTAGGGACTCTAGCCCCTGATGAATTTACAACGGGAGCCAATGGATTTCCAAGTACAACTTTGAATTACTCGCAAGCCGCCTTGGCAGAGGCTGTGGGGGTATCTCTGGCCAATGTAGCTTGCAGTGATCAATTTTTAGTGCGAGCGCGCATACGTCTTACAGACGGACGCTCTTTTACAACAGGAACAGCCAGTTCCATTATACTGGCTTACGAGACCTTTTTTAGTTCGCCTTATTGTTACACCATAAATGTCGTGGAACCTATAGATGAAGAACTGTTTACTGGAAATTATATCATGACTAGTGTGGTTGACGGCCCTTTAGGCCCAACATTCAATGAGATTGATCAATTGGTAGAAGTTACCAAAGCCCCACATTCCAATACAGTTAGACAAGTGCGACTAAAACATGTATTGTCTCACCCTACCAACGAACAGCCTAGAATTTATGAATTCAGTATTGTTTGTGATCAGGTAGTATTTAGAAAGAATCAGCTGTCCAGTGTTATTGGACAATGTACGTTTTCTTCTTCCAGCCCGATTTTACTCGGTCCAGATACAGAAAACGCTCCCGCAAATATCTTAGACGACAGTGTCTTTGAAGTTTGGTTTGTGGAAGGATATTTAGGATTTGATGGTCGCTGTGGTTTTGGCACAGTGCCTTCACGCATACGGTTTACCAAACAGTAGATCATAATTAATTCGGGGTTGGTTTCCCGATTCTCATACAGTTAGTGAGTAAATTAGTGTTGTTGCAACGCTCCCGCTTAGAAGTTATTTTGTGGTAATTTTAAACTTCTATCTCGGGAGCGTTCTATTTTTTGCTTAAATTGATTCTGTAAAATGAATCGCATGAAAGTAACTGATCTGAACCCCCAAGATTATTTTGAATACTATGAATTATACCTCTCCGCAGTCCCCCGCAACAAAGAACTCTTAGAAGCTTATAAGGAAAGTGGGGAAGAAGTGGTTGCCTTTTTGGACAGTATCCCTGAGGATCGTTGGAAACATCGTTATGCCGCTGGTAAATGGAGTGTAGCAGAGGTAGTACAACACGTTATTGATACCGAACGCATTTTTATGCATCGTTGTTTTAGGATTGCTCGTGGTGAAAAGGCGAACATTAGTGGGTTTGACCAAGACGAGTATATTGAACCTTCCAATGCCGATTCAAAAAGTGCTAAAGAACTCATCGCAGAGTATGCGATGACAAGAGCATACAGCCTTTCCATACTCAATTCACTACAAGCAGAAGACTTTCATAGAAAGGGTCTGGCCAGTGAACGTCCTTTAACCGCTGGTGCAGCGGCCTTTATAGTTTTAGGTCATGAAATCTGGCACAATAACATTATTAAAGAACGCTATTTGAACTAAATGAAGCTTAGGGAGCGTATTGAGTCATTTCAAAAGGACAGTTGGCAACTGGAGGTCTTTATCTCTGGTGGGATTGTTTATTGGCTCTATTCCTTAACGGATAGTCTTCGTGACTTTTTCTTTGACTTCTATCCGATCACCTATACGTCTTCAAACCAAATTGTCTTTCTCTTTGGCCTTTATACCATAACACGAGCTTTGCTTTTTGGATTTGCAGCGAATCTGCTGCTACGAGCAATTTGGCTGGCCTATTTGGGCGTAAATTATTGGTATCCCAATGATGTTAACAAAGAACGACTTCCCGACGCCCTCCGGGAAAGCAGGCGTTTAAATTCAGGTAAATCCGCTCCTGAGTGATTACTGGCTATTGAGCGCTGGTGCAATCTCTCATTCTCCTTTGCGGTGATCTTTGCGCTTTTTGGAACGAGTTTACTTTAAGTGCTTTCTGGCATCATTTGGGTCATTCTTCAAATCACTGGGGAGAGCTTTTTTAAAAACAGCTGGGTTACTTACGCTATGGTCATTGCATTGATCTTTATTCAGTTAGGGATGTTTGATGGATTGTTCTATTCCAAAGGAAACAACAAAAGCCGTTGGGGTCGTTTTAGAGATCGAGTACTCGGTATTTTGGACCTCCTGTCGTTTTCTTTTTTATTCAAAAGGGAATTTCTTGTGTTAAAAACCAACAGCAAACGCTGGTTTGTTTATGGAATCACTGCGCTCTATTTAGGTTTTGCATGGATCATTTCAGTCAATCAAATAGGGGCTAATTATCTTTTCGGGACCTTTAATATCACCTTTTTTGACGATCGAACTCAATACGACAAAGGTTTGGCTCCCGAAATGAATTCCTTGCGCTATGAACCGGCGTTGGTCAATGGCCGTCCTGCGTTTTATGGTTGCATTCAAAATGAAATTATCTCCGACGATTACGTGAAACTCTTTGTGGTTTATTGGGTGAGTTTTAATCGTTATTTAAAAGATCGGTTTGAACACTACGGATATCAGGAATCTTATCCAAAACTCCCAGATGCTGCGGCCTATGATCAGTTCCGTAAAAAGAACGACAGTCTTTATCAACGCGCACTCAACGATCTATTTACCATCCGCATCGATCAGCAAATACAAGATTCTTTACATTGGAAGAATTACGTCCATCCCAAAACGGCGGAGGAAGGTTATATCACCTATATACCTATTGACCAATTAGCCAATAAAGAACATTTGCTCAAAGTTGAAACTACCTATATCAGTGGAGACAGCACCAGAACCGGATTGTGGATGAAGATCCCGTTTTGGAAACAAGACTGATTCTCTCCGAATACATTTCGCATAAACAGGTAAAAATACCTATAGTCATATGAGCTCCAGAATGTACTTTTACCCAGTACGTCAGGTTGGGGAGCTTGACAGTACAAAGTCAGAAGCGGTGCGAGTCACCGCTTTTTTTATACAAACTGTTCAAACCACTGTTGCTTGCGTTTTTTAAAGACAAAGCCTCCAATTCCAAATGTCAGGGCAGTTGCTATTCCAACCATTCCAAAGAAAGGTGTCTCTGGGATGCGTGTAAATACTTCCGAAAAGAAGGCTGCGTAGAGCCCCAAAACGGACCAATACATGAACGCAAAGTGATAAGCGATCCAATCGTTTTTGGGACGCTTTGTAAATACCGGAACCATCCCGCCCAATAAGGTAATGCCGCTCACTATTGCAGCGATGTGAAAGACACCAAAGTATCCGAAGAGATTATACAGCATAAAAGCTGTTACTAACATCGGGGTCATACTGGCCACATAGACGTAACCCATACGCTTGTGTAACTTCGTGCCTTTAGGCAGCAATAATACCGCTGTTCCAGCTATCATAGCTAATATGGCCGTTAATAGATGAAGACCTCCAACGGTTCCTGAGATTAGATTTTCCATAGCACTAAACTAATTCATCATAAAACCTTTAGGGAATTGTTTCTACCGAATTGTAGAATAATACGACTCAACTGTTATGATATAAAAAATCTCTTTAAATAATACATCTAAAGGGATCTCATAGGTCGGATATTTGGTGGGTAAAACTATCTGTGTATTGCATAACTACTTGCTTTTGCCCACTCTTCAAGCAGCACCAGTAATCTGGCTCTCTTAGCTGCCCAATTTTTAAATAAAAATTCCATAACGCTTGTTGTTAATTAAACTTGTCTCTATTAATAAGTCGACAAGAATTGACAAGGTTGCGTTATAATCTTGTTAAAGTCCTATTTTAAAAGCTTTTCGGCCACTTCTTGCCAGCTATCCACACGCTCATAACCAGTGTCTTTATTGTTATGCGGAGAATTAAATAAAAGTCCGCGGCCGTTGAAATACTTAAGGTTATACGAGCGATCATCAATAAGGACATCACCATCCAATATGAATTTATGACCACAGAGTATGCGGTATTCCCAAGTGATAAAAGGGAAGTGTTCATCCAGCCAATCACTTTTTTCCCGCAGTGAATTGGGGAATTGAGTCGCAGCTGTAGCGATATAAACCTCGTGCTTTTTAGAGAGTTCTTTCATGACCTGCTGGCTGTCTTTGATCACGGGTAGCTCTCTAAAGAAGCCATCGCGCCATACATGATCTTTCACATTCTGCAAATGCTCATAAGGGACGTTCTCCCAAACTTCACCACTAGCTATGTCTTCCAGCTTCAATTGGGCGTTGAATTCTGCGTTGTACAGATCGATATGTGCGCCGTAAGTGTCTGCCAACACCTCGTCCATGTCTACAAATATGGTCATCTTGTTTTTATTTCAAAGTTCTTTATTTTCAAATTGATTTGTATACTAATCTTTGGGTTTAACGCAAAGTTAATGTTTGATCATTATCAGTTTCTGGCAATTAAAAATTGCCTTACTTTGCTTGAAACTCACCATCATGACTGAGCAGTTGTATCAATCACTTTCGTGGATTCCCGAATATGCCACAGGCGTTTGGGTGACTTTAAGCGCAATTCTTGTTTTTACCTTACTACGAGTAGGAAAGCGACAACAAGTCGGGTCAGCCTTGTTCAATCTCGGCATTGGTGTATTAGCCTTGATTTGGCTGTATCCCTTAATCACGCCCTATTTCTATCCCATTGAGACGGGCTTAATTTTGACCCTAATAACTTTTGGCTTTAGTATTTACTATTATAGTCGATTAGCAAGAGAAGTTGCCAAACTGCACCTTTTGCTAGTACCACAGTTGATTTGGCTATCACTTTCAACACTTTACCTATTGCTTGTTTTAATCAGCAAGTTCAAGGCTTGATAGAACCCAAAATATTTTGAGGCTTTAGCATACCAAATGCCAATCTATACCGAATTCAGATAAATCTATAGCGCACATTCTTGCCGTCTCAATTAATAGCTGTAGTATTGATTCTCAATTCTAAGTACTCCTGTGAAGTCTGAACGCGTTCTCATACCTCTAGCATTTTTTGCGATCTACGTGATCTGGGGAGCTACTTATATGTTGAACAAAGTCGCAGTGGGACAGTTAGAACCCTTTTATTTGGCAGGCATCCGATTTACAACTGCGGGCTTGTTGATCTTTGGAATTGCGCGTCTATTGGGTCATAGCTTAAAGATCAGTTGGAAACAGATCAGAAATACGGCCTTTGTAGGCTTTTTATTTCTGACTTACGGAAATGGAGTAGTGGTTTGGGCACTGAAATTCGTCGATAGCAACTTCGCGGCTTTAGAAATTGCCGCTCAGCCCTTAGTAGTATTATTGCTGATGTGGCTCTTGCAGGGAAAAAAGATCAAATTCAAGTCCATGATTGGCGTGTTTCTGGGCTTTGTTGGGATGTACCTGCTGATCAGTCAAGACGAGATACTTATGGGGCCAAACAGTCTGCTTGGAGTGCTGATGATTTTTAGTTGCATGTTGAGTTGGGGCTACGGCAGTTTATTTGTCACCTATGCCGATCTGCCTAAGAACTATTTTGTAAACACCGGATTTCAAATGTTCTTTGGCGGATTAATGTTGTTGATAGCGAGTTGGGCCTTTGGAGAGTCTTGGGTGGCGCCAACGGCATGGAACACAGATGTGCAATGGGTTATGATCATTCTTGTGATCTTTGGTAGTATTGCGGCATTTACCTCCTTCAATTATTTGCTTAAAAGAGTATCGCCGGAAAAGGTGGCAACCTCTACCTATGTCAATCCAATCATCGCCATGTTGTTGGGTTGGTATGTCCTTAATGAATCCATAAGCTTGCAATCGGTAATGGCGGCATTGGTACTATTGACTGGAGTCTATTTCATCAATAGTGGTAAACGTAAAAAGGAAGAAAAGCCATAAAACAGGTATTTACCACCTGTTATCGCCTAAAGGGCAATTGTAGTTTTATCCAAACTAAAACCCCGAAGGCATGAGTTATTTAGAATTCAGAAGCCCGGCACAACCGGACAATACTTCATCCGAAGCACTTAAAAAATCAACCCTAGAGACCGCGAAAGGATCCATTAAAAGAGCCTTTTCAGACTACGTAGTAAAAAACCACGGTGTTCGCTACTTAAAACAACTGAAGCAGCAACGCCAGAAAGCGGAAGAGGGACCCAAGCTTCAATGGGATGACACTACGCCGTTGGTGGGTATCGTAGGTGGTGGTTTTGCAGGGATGTATGCCGGATTAATTCTACAATCACTAGGTCTTGAATTTGAGATCTTTGAAGCTTCAGATCGCGTTGGAGGCCGCATAGATACTTGGTATTCCAAAAACTATGATCCAAACAATCCAGATCAGGCCTGTTTGTATGGGGAAGTTGGAGGTATGCGTGTGCCGCAATTTTCTGCTGATATGTTGCCGGTTCAACAACTAACCATTGCCTTGAATACGGTCCTAACCAGAAATGGCTTAAGCGATCAATTGGTCAATTGGCGAAAATTCTATTACAGTTCACCAGTACAACGATTGCGCTATAACAATATGAAAGGGCCAATAGAGGCCAAAGATGCTGGATTGAATCCACTGAATTTTGATACTGCAAATGGGGGAGATATCGCAGAGGTATGGCTAACACCAACCTCACAAGGGTGCAGCGCTCCTTATCTCCCTATAAACATGATCTTGGATAAAGTCAATCAACCCTTTATTGAGGGGATCAATGAATCCTTTAAAAAAGGATTTGAAATGCTGATGCAACACGATGATCACTCCATGTGGAGTTATTTGAGCAATGTCTTTACTCTAGGAGATCTAGGAGAATATTATCAACCAGCTATGGGAGATAAAACAGATCATTTGCCCTACAGTGTAATTTCCTATCTGGAAACTTTGAACGTGGGCACAGGAATGTATTCCGTTTCCTTTGTTGAAATGGTGATTGCGGTTTACGACTGGGGAGGAAGTAAAAATCCATATGACAAAGCAGATCAAAACATTTACATGGTAACTGTAGACAAAGGCATGCAACACTTTCCGGATGCCTGTAAAACAGTACTCAACCTGCAAGATGGTGTGCAAATTACCGATGGAATCGCTGCCCAGCAATTGGTTGGAATGATTCCCGGGCAAAATGGGCAGAAAGGATATTCTCCATCCAATCTCACTGCTGATGCAGCCCCACCATCGACCGTTCCTAAAGCAGATCCCATTGTGCCTGCGCCAGCTCCCGCTTCTCCAGCAAAACAGCGGGTATTTAATAACACAAAGGTAAATGCGCTCCGTTATGACAGCAATATGTATAGTGGTTATGGCGGAATGCAAGTAGATCTAACTGATGGTCAAGGTACACATACCAAAAAATACCCCTTTGTGATCAGCACTTTGCCAAATGGTAATTATATCAACGGTAGTTTAGGCGGTGATTTCTTCCAATCCTTGAGCTTTGACAAAGCTCGGGCCTTAAGAGAATGCAATTATATGCCATCATTTAAAGCCTTTATCACCTTTAACGATCAGTTTTGGGCCAAACTGGGTGAGCGTCAAGATGCCGGTTTGGGTGTAGGTACTTCAGACCGTCCCAATAGACAGATCGTTTACCCGTCATACGGTTATGAGGCCAAAGGTGGTGTATTACAGATCTATTGCTGGGCTCAAGATGCGGAACGCATGGGAGCTCTGGGTGATCAAGAGCGTGTCAATGAGTGTTTGAAAGGAATTCAGTACTTATATCCGGAGGTTGATGTCCAGGCAGCCTTTGCTGGTTATGATCCTGAGGTCACAACCAAAACCTGGTTTTGGGACAACCACACAGGGGGCGGTGCTTTCGCCTTATACAAACCAGGGCAATTCAAGAACCTTTATCCCTCTTTGCTAAGTCCTGAATTTGACGGACACTTAAATCTAGCAGGAGAGTGCTGTTCCGTACATCACGGTTGGATCGTAGGCGCTTTAGATTCTGGATACAACGCGGTTTTCAATATTTTAAAACAGATGAATCGTGAAGACTTGATCACTCAAATGCAAGAGACTTGGGGTGTATTAAGCTATCCAGATATTGACTCCAAAGCTAAGCAAACAGAACAACTATCTGCTTACCTGAGTTAGTAACACAAAGACCAATTAATTAAACCCTCTTAGTGCTATTCTTGGAGGGTTTTTTATTTCTTGTTGTTTCGTTTTTGATATTTCTTGATGATCGCGATGATGAAGGAAAGGAACATGATTCCAAAGATCAAAATACCGATCAAAACGGCTTGCCAGATGCCAACGGCTAGGGTCATAATCACAAGGTTTAAGCAAAGATACAGGAATTCCCTCTGCAATTAGGGGATAAATCCTCTTGTCCAACTCTTTGTACACAACTACTTTTAAATCAATGAATTCGACCCATAACCAAACCCGATATAACACCCTTCAACATGTCATTTATAACCCCTAAAATTTTTCGGTTTGCCTTGCTAGGACTTCTGATAATCTCCTTGCACTCTTGCTATTCGGTTCGCTTTGTCAGTATTAACGGCGATGAACAACCCGATCCACTCAGCAGTCGTACAGATTACTATCGTGATATGCAGGTCATAGAACTCGATACCGTGATCACGGCAAAAGCTACGACTCAAGACATCAACTATTTGATAAAAGAATCGTCCGAATGTAAATCTGGGAGGATTCATACCATCGAGTTCAGAAATACACTCGGAGGCGTATTACTTAGTGCCATAACCTTTGGCAGAAAACGCAAAATTAAGATCAAATACGTCTGTCAACTAGAAACGAACTAACTATGGCCTCAACAATAGCACATGCAAAGTCAGAATGGGACACCTTGCACCACAACGGACCTTTTCCATTAAAAACCTTGTACATCACTGAACTGGAGAGAGAGGGGAACCTGCCCGATAAATTTGCGCGCTACGCCGATGCAGCTCAGGAAATTCAGCGCCTTATACAAGAAACAAAAACTGCGCACCAGGGGATCAGAGCGTATGGCTCCCGCTGGTCCATGAATCATATTGCCAGTCATCACGACCGTAAGCATTACAATGGATTCATGA
>NZ_JABSPU010000075.1 GCF_013214815.1 Gilvibacter sp. | reverse complement strand
CGCTCCAAAGAGTATACTACCTATAAATAAGTGTTGCCAGAAATCTACGCTCATCAATCCGTAGAAAGTGCTTCCTTCATCGATCCAACCAGCGCTAACCACACCGTTAAAGATCAAGCCCATCACCAAAGCACCGATCAAAGTACTCACAATGATTCTCCAGCTTCCGATCTTGGTGAAGATCAAAATAAATGCTCCTAACAGGATCAAGACTTTAGAGGTCTCTCCCACAGATCCAGGAATGAATCCCCAGAACATATCAGAAATGCTGTAGATCACATCTTGGTTCTGAGCGTAGCTACCTAAGATGGTCTCTCCAGAGATCGCATCGGCTGTACCAGCGCGCTCAACCGCTCCGTGCACCCAAACCTTATCACCACTCATCCAGGTTGGATAAGCAAAGAATAAGAAGGCACGGATCGTTAAAGCAGGGTTTAGGATGTTCATCCCAGTTCCTCCAAATACTTCTTTCCCGATAACTACTCCAAAGACTACAGCTACTGCTAGCATCCACAGTGGAATATCAATCGGCACAATAAGTGGCACAAGCATTCCAGTTACCAAGTAACCTTCTTCTACCTCGTGTCCTTTAATTACTGCGAAGATGAATTCAACAATCAGACCTACTCCGTAAGAAACCACTACTAGAGGAATCACCTTCCAAGCACCTAGCCAGAAATTGTCCCAAGTAAAGAAGTTCCCAAACCATGACGGCTCTACGGTAAGTCCTTTAGCCATATCAATGGCCGCGTAATGTTGGTATCCGGCGTTGAAGATCCCGAAGATCAAACAAGGCACCAATGCCAAGATCACGATATTCATCGTTCTTTTTAAATCATCTGCCGCCTTCACGTGAGTACCTCCGTGGGTCACTTCGTTTGGCGTATACAAGAAAGTGTGCAGGGCGTTGAAGGCCGGAGCCATCTTTTTACCGCGATACTTTTCCTTGAGCTTATGTAAATTTTGCTTCATTCCCATAGCTTAACCAATTTCCTTATACATTAAATCCAGCGCCTCACGAATGATCTTCTGATGCGGCTGCTTACTTACACAAATAAATTCGGTCACCGCAAAGTCTTCCGGTGCAACTTCATACATACCCATGGCTTCCATTGCGTCCAAGTCCTTTACCATACATGACTTGAGCAACTGAAGTGGATAGATATCTAGTGGGAATACCTCCTCGTAAGAACCAGTAACCACAAAGGCACGGTGTTCTCCGTTGGTATTGGTATTGAGTTCGTATTCTTTCTTCGGATTCAACCAAGAGAAGGTTAAAGCGCGCGTAGTAGAAATTTTATTGAAGATCGGTTTGTTCCATCCGAAGAATTCATAATCATCTCCTTCTGGAATCACTGAAACCACATTCGCATAAAAACTAAGGTGTCCTTCTGGTGAAATTTGCTTTCCAGAAAGCACATCTCCAGAGATCACACGAACGTTCTCTTCATTCAAACCAGAGTCATAAACAAAAGTAGAAACCTCTGCTCCGATCTTGGTTTTGTAATATTTAGGAGTCTTAACAGACGATCCCGCCAAGGCGATGATACGATCTGCTTTATAGTGTCCGTTTGCCAATAGCTCCCCGATGATCACTAGATCTTCAGCGTGGATGGTCCAAACGGTCTCTCCTTTATTTACAGGATCCACTCTCCCGATCAGCGTTCCTACGTTCCCAGCTGGGTGCGGTCCGCTCACGTTGTGCGTTTCAATCCCGTTGATGTTGTTGAATACAGAGTTACCGCCTTTTGGCACCCCAACGTGGATGGGTCCATCGGTTAGGGTTTTAAGACCGTCAATCGCTGCTTGGATCTGCTCGCCTTTATCGGCTAAGATCAAATCGTAATCAGCACTCATTGGCGCTGTATTGTATGCAGAAATGAAGATGGCCTTTGGGGTCACCTCCGGATTAGCGATCACATCATAAGGACGCTGCTTGATAAAAGGCCAGCAACCGGCTTCCAATAGACGTGCCTTTACCGCTGCGGCATCAGATAGATCTGTTTTACCAAAATCGCGGTAGCTGTCTTCCTTGTCAGCTTCAATGATAATGTCTGTAATAACTCGTTTAGCTCCGCGACGAATCTCCTGCAAGGTTCCGCTAACTGGCGATACAAAACGCATCGTTTCGTTGGCTTTGTTGTAAAAAATGTCGTCTCCGGCTTTGATTTTTGCGCCTTCCTTAATCACCATTTTAGGTGTAATGAGATGGAAGTCGGCAGGTCTAACATTGAAAGTTCGTGATCTGGGAGCCCCTGAAATTTCAGTACTGGCAGCCCCTTTCAAGCGAATGTTCAGACCTTTTTTGATTCGAATGTCTTTTGACATAGGATTTTGGGTATGTTGACTTAAGTCGTTGTGTCTCTCTTTCGGTTTGCAAATTTAATACAAAAAAGACAGAATTCTCTCTAAAAATCGAACTGTCTTGAACTTTTTCTTGTTCCCCGAAAATTGAATCTTCCTGACTGCGTTCTTCGGACACATTAAGGCACAAAATTTGTTTATATTTAGGCCATTAAACCATTTAGATGAAGTACCTCATCCTACTTATCAGCCTCGTTTTAAACGCTTCTATTTTGAACGCTCAAGTAGAAGAAATGCCGCCGCCGGAAAATATTCGCACCATCATTTTCAATTCTGGAGGCAATCAAAGTCAATTGCCGATCATAAGATTGGGCGAACCTATCTTCTTGACTTTTGACGATCTCAACGCCAACGAAGAAGACTATTATTACCGAATTACCCACCACGATTTTGACTGGAAAGAATCCAACCTGGCCAAAGGAGAGTTCATGGAAGGTTATGATGATGTGCGTATCAGAACCTATGACAACTCCCTGAATTCACTGCAATTGTACGCGCATTACCGCTTGAGTATTCCAAACCAAGAGACCCGCCGCTTGACCAAAAGTGGAAATTATATGATCAGTATTTATATGGACACCGGTCAGCTGATCTTCTCGCGAAAATTCATGGTCATTGAACAAGGCGCTGGTGTTGCTGTCGATGTTAAACGAGCGAGAGACTTTAACTTCATCAACACCAAACAAGTGGTTCAATTCACCATCAAACCGGGAGCGGAATTCATTGCGAATCCCAATCAGACGGTGAACACCTTGGTGATTCAGAACTACAACTTAAAAACGGCGATCACAGACCTCAAACCCCAATACACTATTGGGCAAGAGTTGATCTATCGCTACGATATTGAGGCTGGCTTTTGGGGCGGCAACGAATACCTCAACTTTGATAGCAAAGACCTCAGAGGCGCCAATATTGGCGTGAGTCGCATTGAGGTTACAGACCTGTACAATCACTTCCTATTCACCAATCCGAGCAGAGCCGATCAGCCCTATACCTTTAACCCGGACATTAATGGGAATTTTGTGGTACGTACTTTAAATGCTGTGCAAAGTGTCGGTTTTGAAGCCGAATACATTTGGATGCATTTTAGACTGCAGTATTTTGAAGAGCTGGATGGCAAAGAGATCCACATTTACGGGAACTTCAACAACTTCAATTTGGACGACACCACTAAACTGAGCTACGATCCATCAGACAATGTCTACAAAGGAGTACGCAAATTCAAGCAAGGTTTTTATAACTATAAGTACGTCCTTTTAGACCGCGACGGCAGTATTGACTCTGGAGCCGTGGGTGGCAATTTTTGGGAAACTGAAAATGATTACACCGTTTTGGTCTACTACAGAGAACCCGGAGGTCGTTTTGACCGCATCATCGGTTACGGAAAAGGAAATTCAAACAACATTACCAACAACTAGGCCCCTTACATTATGCAGCAAGAACTGGATCTTTTCAGACGTATTGCAGACCGTTTATTAACTGAAGAAGCTCGTAAAGGAGTGGTAAAACCCATTCCCGCAACAGAGCTTTGGGACAGCTTGAACCTGAGCTTAGAAGCCGATGGGCTCCCCGAATCTGATTTTGAGACCTTGCTCACTCAAGTGGTTCTGAGCACACCCAGAACAGCAACCCATAAATTCTTCAACCAACTTTTTGGCGGCCGCACTCCAAAGGCTACTTTGGGAGATCTTTTGGCCGTGATGCTGAACAACTCCATGTACACCTATAAGGTGGCTGGTCCGCAAGTTGGTGTAGAAAAAGCCATCATCAAAGAAATTATAAAGATCATTGGGTATCCGAGTACTGCGGATGGAACCATTGCCTCCGGAGGGTCTATGAGCAACTTGATCGCCATGCTTATGGCCCGGGACAAAAAAGATCCAAGAGCTCGATTTGAAGGAAATCGCAAGCCCTTGGTGGCCTACACCTCAGCGGCTTCCCACTACTCGATTGCCAAGAACGCTGCCTTTTTAGGTATTGGCCGCGATTATGTCAGGAATATTGCGACAGACGCAACGGGTAAAATGGATCCTGAGGATTTGATTTCACAAATAGAAGCCGATAAAGCGGCAGGCTTAGAACCCTTCTTTATCAACGGTACTGCGGGAACTACCGTATTGGGCGTTTTTGACCCCATAGAACCTTTGGCAGATATCGCTCAGGCTCATGGACTTTGGTTGCATATTGATGGAGCCTATTGCGGATCAGTGATCTTTAGCAAAAAATACAAGCATTTAGTAGCTGGAGTGCAACGTGCGGACAGCTTCAACTTGAACGCGCACAAAATGATGGGAACGCCCTTGACGTGTTCCATCATTGTAACCCAACACAAAAAACATTTGGCAGACAGCCTATCTAATGAAGCGGAGTACCTCTACCAAACAGACGGTGACGATTTCAACTTGGGTAAAACCTCCTTGCAATGCGGACGCCGCAATGATGCTTTAAAATTCTGGTCCCTTTGGAAAGCTATTGGAACTAAGGGATTGGAAGCTATGGTAGATCAACAATTTGCGTTGGCTGAAACTGCTGTGAATTACATACGATCCAACCCGGACTACACCTTGTACAGCGACTTACCCTCCATTTCTATATGTTTTAACTACAAAGACATACCTGCAAAGACCCTATGTACCGCACTTTATGAAGAAGGCGAGCTGATGGTGGGATTTGGAAGTTTTGAAGCTGATACTTTTGTGCGGATGGTGACCATCAATGCGGGCAACGACCACAAGCATATTCATGACTTTTTTAGGACCTTGGAGGACTTTGTCACCAAACACCAAGACCGTCTAAAGGAATCCGTCTCGATTTAAGGGCATAAATTTTATTTCCCACTAGAGAAAATACGGTGAACTCCTTATATTTACCGTATGCTGCCATCTGACGAAAATCCCAACGACCCTTTAAGCGAGGATACTCTTCCGAGTGAAAACAGCTCCGAAGAACAACTTCCAAGTGTTCCAGAAAATACTGAAGATACCACAGAGGTTAGTTTTGAACCTGCTGATGATGTGCACCCAGATGATGTCAGCAAAAAAGACACCACACCGGTTAAATACACCGGGCGCAAGAGTGAAAAGTACCGCTCCACAGAATGCTTGAATTGTGGCCATCCTTTAAAGCTCACGGATGTTTACTGTTCGTATTGTGCTCAGATGAACAGCACCAAAAAGCTGACGGTTGGGGATTTCTTTGAAGAGCTTTTTTCCAGTATCATCAATTACGATTCGCGTTTCCGAACCTCCATAAAGACCCTACTTTTTAAGCCTGGGGTCATGTCTCGGGAGTTCATCAACGGAAAACGCATGAAGTATGTGAATCCGTTTAGATTCTACTTGAGTATTTCCATACTGTTTTTCATCTCTTTAGGACTGATCGCCAATTTTGATGACATGAACATCAATAGCGATAGAGAACTTATTGAGCAGCAACTGGAAAACGGTATTGGCCAAATCACAGTAGATGGCATTCCGGTGGCCAATATGGCGGAACTCGATTCAATCATAAAAGCTAAAGATAAGGCCAATATTTCTCTGGATTCGCTCTTGGCACAGCGTAGGGCACAACGAGACAGTGCTAAGACCAAAAAGACCTATAAAGACCGCTACATGGCAGATGAGGATTACGATACGCTCCCCTTCTTTAACGCCATGTATGAGCGCGGGCGCTTGTATGCAGATTTCAACGATGAAACAGGTATTAAAAATCCGCGAATCGGATTGGATAGTTTAAAACATAAAGACAACTCCTACCACCGCTGGATCTATCGCAAAGCCATCGACGCAGAAACCATGAGTAATGAAGGTCCGGGAGAAATATTGGAATACTTCTTAAGCCAACTCCCTTTTGTGATCTTTTTCTTTATCCCAATCTTTGCTTTGTTTGTCTGGCTGGTTTACTTGAGAAGGAAATACACCTATACGGATCATATGGTCTTTTTGTTCCACACGCAGACCATGTTCTTTGTACTCTACGGAATAGCCATGCTCATTGATCTGATCGTGGCTGCTTTTACGGATAATTACGATGGAGGATTAGCCACTCTGATTGCCACGCTATTGTTCTTGTTCTATCTCTACAAGGCCATGCGCAATTTCTACAAACAGGGAAGAATTAAAACTATTGTTAAATTTCTGATTCTAAACTGGGTATTTTTTACTTTAGCTACATTCGGAGCTTTTGTGGCCTTTGCCATTAGCTTCGCGACTTATTAGATTTGAATCATGGTAGAACAGATAACACAAGGCATTAAAGTTGCGGTTCGCTCCCGATATGAGGGCGCGTACATTCGCAATTACAAGATGCAGTTTGCGTTCACCTATGAGGTAAGTATTAGCAATCACAGCAAAGACGTGGTGCAACTCACCCACAGAAAGTGGTTCATCTTTGATGCGCTCAACCATCCGGAAACCGTTTTTGGAGAAGGCGTTATTGGAGAGAAACCCATCATCCAACCCGGACAAACGCACACCTACAGTTCTGGTTGCTTATTATCTGGACCGATTGGAGCCATGCAAGGAAATTATGAAATGGTGAATTTCTCCAATGCAAGATCTTTTGAGGTGACCATTCCTCGCTTTGAGCTCAGCGCTCCCTTTGCCGTTAATTAAAAAGAAATGCGTTCGTGAACACGCAAAGTGATCTGTTGCTGCTGCTGAACCACCGTGCACTTTTCACAGTTGGAATCGTAGATAAAAGAATACGGCAGTTGAAGATCTAAAGGTGCGTCCGCTGTAAAGATTCCTGAAAAATCCTGTGTTTTTTTCTCGTTGTATCGGTTAATCACAAATTGTGATCTCGTTGGACCTTCTTGAAGATCAAACCAAGCACTACTCCCTATACCTGTAAGCAATTGTGCCTTATCATGCGGCGCTTCTAAAGCTGCACAATTGGAAGTATGTCCGTGTTTTTTGTCGAAGTAGTTTTTGAGATTTTCCTTAAAGGCCGTTCCGTTAAAGGTTTCAATTTTCCCTTGGTGTACTTGATATACTGCGGATTCTGTCGCGGCTTGCTCCACATTACCCACGGTGCTTGGGGTAAATTTCTTATTGCGATTCAAGCGTTTAATGATTTTGGGATCTTGTGTAGAGGCCAAGAGCGTCTCGGTTACGAATCGAGAGCAATTGCTACCCTCCTTTACAAAGGCTCCGTAGGGAATACTGCCTCTGCCCTGCAAACTATCTATATACGCTTTAGCTCTATTAAAGTCGATCTTATCACATACCGAAGCCAACAAACGACCTTCACCATGTGTTTTCTCTGGATGCGCCTCCAACCAAAGCAGAAATTCCTCTGTGTTTTTTAAATTAAAATTAGCATCGAAACGCCCTTTGAACGGAATTTCCAACTCGGCATCTGTATTCGCACCACGCACCCGACCGTGTCCCTCTGGCGTCACATAGCGTCCAAAATCGTAATAGCGCGCTTTACCTGTGGCATTTTCAATCAAGACTAAGGCTGCGTGACCCGCTTTGATATGCGAACGTGTTCCAAGTCCTACCAATGGCAGAAATCGACATAAGCGTTCACTACTCATCCGTACAAAGGTGTCCGGAAAAGCCATGGCTACCAATTTACCGTCTTGTTTAAATGCTGTCATGCTATAAATAATGATGCGTGATTGCGCCATCTGGCAGTTCTTGATATCTAAACTGCACACGATCTGCACGCTTGTCAATACTGCTTATGCTTTTAGTACGGACAAAGCCGCGATTCATTACAATATCGTTCTGAGGATCGCCATCTCCGGCCGTCCTGTGAAAGTACAATTGCGCATTCAAACGGGAATCGTTATCGTTTAAAAAATCTGTGAACCAAGCTTCTCGCTTTGCCGCAACATCCGCGGTGTAGAGTTGTCGCGAGGACCAAATCCGCGGAGCTACGGGTAAGTTTTGGATATGCTTATCCTGTCCATCCCAAACACATTCAAACAAACTCAACTCATCCTTCCAATCTATAACCACAACTGTAAAAGGCTCCACTCCTGTCAGATCCTGACTTTCCAGTAATTGTTGACCTTGCGCGGCTTGCAAAAGATCCAAAACTAACAACCCGCGACTCCTTCCATAAGTACCTATCGGATGGCGCTCAAAGCCTCCATTGAGCAAACAAACTGCGCGCTGCTTGTCGCTTAGGCCAATCCAAGAGCCTCCCGCTAGCGCATCTTTGGGGAAGATACAATCCGCAGCCTCCAAACTATAAACCTCTGGCAACAACGTTTGACGTTTAGGAGATTCATCTCGGTTAGAAACCAAACTGAAATCAGCATTATTCTTAGGTATGAAAGTCAGCGTACACATGAAATTGACCGCAGTGTTTTACAAAGAGCAATTTAGCATTTTTAGCGAATTGTTTCGCCCGGACTTTCTCACAGAAAAGGGGGCAGAATTTTGTAAATTTGCAGAAATCAAAAATCAGTAATCGATCAATTATGGGAAAAGGATTCTACGAAGTACCTGTAGCGGTGAATGAACCGGTAAAGGACTACGCTCCTGGCTCTCCAGAACGCAAGGCCGTTCTCGCAGCTTATAAAGAATTATACAATGCCAATGCTGATGTCCCGATGTACATCAACGGTGAAGAAGTTCGTACGGGAGACACGGCAACCATGTCGCCTCCGCACGAACACCAACATATTTTGGGAAGCTACCACCGAGCCACTCAGGCCAATGTGCAATCGGCTATCGACGGTGCTTTAGAAGCCCGCAAAGCTTGGTCGCAAATGCCTTGGGAACAGCGTGCAGCCATCTTTCTAAGAGCTGCCGAATTGATCGCAGGTCCTTACCGCGCAAAGATCAACGCCGCAACAATGTTGGCTCAATCCAAGACCATTTACCAAGCAGAGATCGATGCTGCTTGTGAATTCATTGACTTCTTGCGCTTTAATGTGCAATTCATGACAGAGATCTATGCGGAGCAGCCAGAGTCTACTTCAGGCGCTTGGAACCGTTTGGAGTATCGTCCTTTAGAAGGATTCATCTACGCAATTACCCCGTTTAACTTTACAGCGATCTCTGGAAACCTTCCGGCGAGTGCTGCACTTATGGGGAATGTTGTGGTTTGGAAACCTTCTGACAGCCAGATCTTCTCTGCAAAAGTCATTGTGGACGTATTTAAAGAAGCTGGTGTTCCTGACGGTGTGATCAATGTGGTATATGGAGATCCAGTGATGATCACTAATACCGTATTGGACAGTCCTGATTTTAGCGGACTTCACTTTACAGGATCCACCCACGTATTCAAAAACCTGTGGAAGCAGATCGGAGAAAATATTTTCAACTACAAAACGTATCCGCGCATTGTTGGTGAGACTGGTGGAAAGGACTTTATCGTTGCACACAAATCCTCAAATTCAAAGCAGGTAAGTACAGCGATCAGTCGAGGCGCTTTTGAATTCCAAGGGCAAAAGTGTAGTGCTGCGAGCCGTTGTTATATTCCGCAGAGCCTATGGCCAGCGGTTAAGCAGGAAGTTATTGCAGACGTAAAATCCTTCAAGATCGGTTCTCCAGAAGATATGAGCAATTTTATCACAGCGGTGATCCACGAAGGCTCTTTTGATAAATTAGCTTCTTATATCGATGCAGCAAAAGCTGACGCTGACGCTGAGATCATTGTTGGCGGAAACTACGACAAATCCAAAGGATACTTTATTGAGCCTACGGTTATCGTGACCTCAAATCCAAAATACACGACCATGTGTACGGAATTGTTCGGGCCGGTTGTGACCATTTTTGTTTATGAGGATGACGCCTGGGAAGAAACCCTACACTTGGTTGACGAAACCGGCGAATACGCCTTAACCGGAGCTGTATTCTCAGAAGATCGTTACGCTTTAGAAACTGCCGTTAAGATTTTGGAGAATGCTGCAGGTAACTTCTACATCAACGACAAGCCAACTGGAGCTGTTGTTGGGCAGCAGCCTTTTGGAGGTGCCCGAGGAAGTGGAACCAATGACAAGGCAGGAAGCAAACTCAACCTTTACCGTTGGATCTCTCCACGCATGGTAAAGGAGACCTTTGTTTCTCCAACGGACTATCGTTATCCTTTCTTAGGATAAATCGATTCGACATCAATAAAAAAGCCGCTATTTAAGCGGCTTTTTTTTATGGTTTGTACTGTAAAATTAATCTTGGTTTCCACTATCACCTAAAAAATGTATGAAATTGCCCCAACCTTCTTTCCTTTTCTTAATCGTAGCGCTGCTATGATTTGCAAAAAGAGCATCGCTTGTAACAATTTCATCCCATTTTCGGTTTAACATTGTAAGCCCAGATTAATTTTTTATTGGAAGATGCACAACTGCCTTAGTCTCAAAGAATGGGTCATCATAAAATTCCGCGATGGAGTGAATGGTCGCTTTGGGATAAGGAGCTAGTTCTTCGGTAAGATCACCGCCTTTAAGGTATAAGATTCCATTGGCCAAATCGTGATTGGATTGCTTCTTTACTTTGTTCTTTACCCAAGGAACAAATCGTTCCATGCGTGTTACCGCTCGGCTGACAATAAAATCAAATTGCCCTTCCACCTGCTCCGCGCGCATCGCTTTGGCAGTCGCATTCTCCAACGCTAAGGCTTTAGCAACCTCAGTAACTACTTTGATCTTTTTCTGAATACTATCTACCAAAATAAATTCCACCTCAGGAAATAAAATAGCAAGAGGAATTCCCGGGAAACCTCCACCAGTCCCAACATCTAAAATTCGGCTCCCAGGCTTAAAGGAGTGAATTTTAGCAATGGCCAAACTATGCAAAACATGTCTTACTGGGAGTTCATCAATGTCCTTTCTAGAAACCACATTGATCTGCGCATTCCAATGCGCATAAAGGGATTGCAGGGCATTTAATTGTTCGAGTTGTCGCTCAGAAAGCGCTGGAAAATGAAGGCTATAGTCAGTCATAATAGAAATCGCTGTGCAAATTTACATTTTCTATAATTTCTTGAAGTTTTGACTTCCACCCAATCGATACAATCTTTATCTTTACAACTTGTTATATTACTTCAAAACAGAAAAACGCGAATAGTTTGAATACGAATCAAGTTACCTTCTCCAGAGTCGATTCCGCGAAATTTTTTCGAACCCTCAACAAGCGTGTAAACGCTTATTTTAAAGAGAACAATATTGCTCGCACAGGCAATTGGAAGCTCCACCTTAAAACGGTGATCATGTTCTCCTTGTATTTGACTCCATACTTTTTATTGTTGACCCTAGATTTCCCCACCTGGGCGCAATTGCTTTTTACCATCCTGATGGGGATCGGCATGGCCGGGGTTGGTATGAACGTCATGCACGACGCCAATCACGGGTCCTACTCGTCTAAAAAGTGGGTGAACAAACTCTTGGGAAGCAGTATTTATATATTGGCAGGGAACGTATACAACTGGCAGGTACAGCACAATGTGTTGCACCACACCTACACCAATATCCACGGTCATGACGAAGACATGGAAGCGGGACGCGTACTGCGTTTCTCTAAGCATGCCAAATGGCACAAACACCACAGATTCCAGCACTATTACAGTGTGTTCTTATACGGTCTATTGACCTTCAACTGGATGCTTACCGCAGATTTCATGCAGACCAAGCGCTATTTAGCTCGCGGCTTGTCATACGGGAAGTTCCCAGGGAAATTTAAGCAATGGAGCAACTTGGTGATCACCAAAGTAATCTACGTATCTATTTGGATTGTATTGCCAATCATCTTTATGGACATTGCTTGGTGGAAAGTTCTTGTTGGATTCTTTATCATGCACTATGTGGCAGGATTGATTTTGAGTATCATCTTCCAATTGGCGCATATTGTAGAAGATACAGACATGCCTTTACCAGATGACACAGGGAACATGAAAAACACTTGGGCGATCCACCAATTGTTTACCACCGTGAATTTTGGAACAACAAACAGAATCATCAATTGGTTTTCTGGCGGATTGAACCATCAGGTAGAACACCACATCTTCCCGAACATCAGCCACATCCATTACAATGATATTGCTAAGATCGTTAAGCAAACAGCGCAGGAATTCAACCTGCCTTATTTTGAATACAAAACAACGCGTAAAGCGCTCATGGCCCACTTTAGACACCTAAAGGAAATGGGCATGAAACCATCATACTCGGTTTAATATGCAACAACGACTATCAGATCGCGTCACACAAATGGCAACTTCTGCCACCTTGGCTATGGCGGCTAAGGCACGTGAGTTGAGAGAATCAGGAAAGGACATTATTGGTCTATCTTTAGGAGAACCAGACTTTACCGTACCGGAATTTGTTAAAGATGCGGCCATCCAAGCCGTTAAGGATGATTACCATTCTTATACTCCGGTTGATGGTTATGGCGATCTAAAGCAAGCCATCATCACCAAATTTGAACGCGATAACGGTTTGCACTACAATCCTGCACAGATTGTGGTCTCCACAGGAGCAAAACAATCACTATCTAACCTAGCCATGGTATTGCTTAACCCAGGAGATGAAGTACTGCTTCCGGCTCCGTATTGGGTCTCTTACAGCGATATCAGCAAACTAGCGGGCGGTGTACCGGTGGTGATACCATCGTCTATTGAAACCGATTTTAAAGTAACTCCAGAAGCCTTAGATGCTGCGATCACTCCAAAAACACGAATGATGATCTACAGCAGCCCTTGTAACCCAAGTGGCTCTGTTTATTCCAAAGAAGAGCTTCGCGCCCTAGCAGATGTATTGGCAAAGTATCCGGACATTATTGTAATTAGCGACGAAATTTACGAGCATATCAATTTTGTTGGCCAGCACACCTCTATGGCTAGTTTTGAAGACATGTACGACCGAACTGTAGTGGTGAACGGCGTGTCTAAAGCCTTCTCTATGACGGGTTGGCGTATTGGTTATATCGGTGCTCCAGAATGGATCGCTCGCGCTTGTAATAAAATGCAAGGCCAGGTGACCAGTGGTGCCAACTGTACTGCTCAACGTGCTACTATT
>NZ_JABSPU010000074.1 GCF_013214815.1 Gilvibacter sp. | reverse complement strand
TGGCAGTTGAACTGTTGCATCTGGTAATGGACAAACAATGACTTGAATCTCAAAGAAATCCACTGAAAAGCAATCTGAATTCGCCACACGGACATAAATGGTTTGCGGATTACTAATGGGCAGATAATCATTGGGGTCAACAATTGGATTCTCTCCAGTATTGGCGTCTTGTTCTGATTCGTGAAATGTCAAAAGCAGCGAATCATCTATGCCCGGTAAAGCCGTGTTGAGATTTTGGGGCGTCGGGAATTCAGGAAATTTCAATACACGTATCGGAAGTTCCGCTTCATTGTTGAGCTCGTTGAGTTCTGAGACAATGCCAACACCGCTACCAGTATCATCAGCAACAATCCGAAGATCAAACTCATTGGGCACCGCCTCAGGAATGTTCAAAACAATGCTCTGCGATTCTTGCCCTTCTATAGGCAGTTCTGTCAAGGTGACTGCGGTGCCGATCAGGACTGCGTCAGCATAAAAAGCAATTGGCGTTCCTTCCGGTAAAACATCGGTACTGTTTAAATTGTAGATGGTAAAATCCACCTCGAGTTGTCTGACACCGCATGCAGGGTCCACAACACTGTCAATGGTTGCAGTAGCATCTGGCAGTTGACTGTTAAGCACAGTGACAATATTGTTGATCATCACAAAATCTTGCCCTGAGGTAAGTTGTATCACTGCTGAGGTGTCTCCGGGTTCTATATTGTCTTCAATGCTGTAAAAGTCAATGTCCATATTGTAGAGCACATCCGATCCGGTGAAGGAATTGGTGCTGTTAAAAGCATTGTCTGCAGGGTTTAAAGGTGGATTGCTGATCACATCTCCGTTGATGGTGAGGGTTTCAGTCACGCTTAGGGCTGCATCTCCTTCCCAAGCCAAAAAACCAATTTTAGCGCCTTCATCATCCAGTACGTTTAAGCTTTCTAATTCAATACTGATGGTTTCTGGAACGCGTTCCAAGCCTTCGTAGACGTTGAGCTGATTCAGTGGCAGGTCGGGATCCTCATAAACGATAACTATGGACCATCCCGCAAAGTTGGTTCCTGTAGGGCAATAAGTGTCTATGATCTCGCTGAGGTCTAATTCCGATAGGGTATAGGTGTCACTTCCAATGGACTGAACCAGTTCCGTTATGTCTGTCACTGCTGCAAAAAAGGAGCGTACATCGTCTAATTCTAGGGCAAAGGTTCTGTCGGGCCTAATCTCAATTCCGTTGAGCTCCACGTCAAAATCGCCTTGGCCAGATCCCGCCCAATATAGCAAAGCGTTGATCACAACTTGGTCTGGCTCTAAGAGAAGATCAGCACTAGAGCTGGTAAGAATCTCACAAGGAGCGCCACCGCCATTTTCCGCAGTATTTAAGGTGTTGCCGATTGCCGTGTAGTCAAAACGACCGTTGAATTGATTGAGCAAACTGACTTCCTGGCCAAAGCCAAGGCAGTACCAAAAGAGCAGGAGTAGCCCTAAGGTGGATTTCAGTTTCATAGCTCGCTGATTTTCTTAAAGATATAAATATTTCTTTAGCGGACTAAACTAAAGTGCGATCTCAGTTCGCGTCCATCCTCAAAGATCACGCGGAACCAATAGTCGCTAGAAGGCATCGGGTTCCCGTTGTAAATTCCGTCCCAACCTTGTCCTAGCGGATTGAGTCTTGTGAGCATTTTCCCATAACGGTCGTAGATATAGATTTGAGCTCCAGCTTCAAAATCGCGGCGTACACCCAGCACTTGCCAAAAATCGTTTACGCCGTCACCATTGGGTGTAAAATAGTTGGGAAAACCTAAAACAGAAACGATCTGTTCGCTAATACCACAGCCCAATCGATCTCTTACGTAAACGGTATACACGCCAGGAGGAACATCGGTAAAGGTATTGGAAGCCTGATAAGGTCCCGTAGGGTCGTTTAAGGCGTATTCATAATCACCCGGTCCGCTGGTGTTGATGACTAAGGTGTTTGTTTCTGAAAGGTCTGTGACTTCAATACTGTCAATCGTTGCCGGGCGCGAACCCACAACAGTGATTGTGCGTCTTTTTGAGCAACCTTCGGGATTGATGATGTCCACAAAATATACGCCAGCTTCATTGATGGCGATGGTTGGAGTGATCTCGCCCGTAGACCACAAATAGCTATATGCCTCTATAGGGCTGTCATTGTCAATAATTGGACCCACATCTAAAGTTATGGTTTCAGGGAAACTGTTCAAACAGTACAGCTGCTGATCTTCAGTAACGATATTGGGAAGGGTATATACCTCCAAGAAAATACGTGCGATCCCAAAGCAATCGTTGTCTTGTTCCAAACGGGCATAAATAGTTTGTGTGAAGGGATCCGTATTGGTATAAGGACTTGTGATTGGGTTGCTTTCTGCCAGTACATCTTCTAAGCTTCCGTAGAAACTTAAGCTGAGGTCTGGGGGCAATCCATCCAGAATAGTGGCTTCCGTCAAACTCAGATCAAAGGCAGTTATACCGTCTTCTGTAGCATCATCACATTGACTCAAAAAGATGTCATCAATTTGTTCTCCAGCAACAATAAGTTCCAGTGCTGCAATGCTGGCACATCCCGCCTGGTCAAACACTCGGGCAAAGATGGTTTGCGGATTGCTCAAGTTGGTATAAGCGGTCTCTGGTAAAGGCGATTCATTGTTCTGGGCTTGCAATAGAGTCTGATGGAAACTCACATCGAGTCCGTCTGCGCCACCAGTGAGTTCGGGAATGGCTTCGGTTAAATTGAATACGCTGAATCCGTCGTTGTTCCCATCAGCATCGCATTGGGTCAGTAAACTGTCAAAGGCATCCGGCAGCGGATTGATGATCACATTCGCTCGTCCAATGATCGGGCACTCGCCATTCATTGGGTCGATCTCTACCCGATAAAGCCCAGAAGTAGTCACCTCCAGGTCAAAATCAGACTCAGGAAGAACTACATCGTCCAAGGTCCAAACGTAGGTTGCTCCGGGAATTTCTGGGGCGACAAGCGTGAAACTATCTCCTTCACAAAGATTCAAGGTTGTGGCTGATTCGCCGTTTTGAATAATGTCTACTGTATTTAAGAATAAGGATTGAATGAACGGTGGCAGTCCGAAGTTACCCGTACGACCTCCTAGAGATACCGCCGCACGTTGATAGTTTGCTCCAGTTCCAGGTGTATTGGGCTCATTAATAACATCTAAAGAGGCTTGATTCAAAATTACCCTATAAATGCGTCCATCAATTCCTAACTGTAATGCTCCTGTTGAATTATCATTGGTACTTAAGACCGTTCGTGTGGCTGACGGGTCAGGTGCTGTGAGGTCATATTGGTAAACCTCTCCAAAGTCAAAACCGTCACTATCGTAAACTCCGGCACAGGTGTAGACCAGGTTAGAATCCGGAGAAAACTCCAAGCCGTAGGGTGAGTTGCCACTTACATCCAGATCGAGTCCGCCTGAGGCAACGCCTGTTGCGGTATCAAAATCGTATACGAACAAGGCTCCTGGAGATCCTGCATCGCTGGCTGGGTTTTCATTTAATGTGGCGTGCGCAATAGCCAATTTACTGCCGTCAGGGCTGGATTTTAAATATCCCAATGCATTGTCTCGGTAGCCAATAAGCGGAACTTCGGGTTCTACTACCGATTCAACCGGAACGGGATTCACGCCCGCGCTGCCCACATCATAAGCATAGAAACGATCCACAAAGTGAGTGATTACCCAAATGGATTCGCAATCTGCATTGCGCACCGCGGTGATCTTTTCTGAATTGGTCGGTAAGAGATTGATGTTCTTTTCTGTGGTCACTATATCTCCGAGGCCACCGTCTAGATCCATATTTACGGTGGAGTAGTTCAATCCGCGCAACGCGGACGGATCATTTTCTCCAGGGAACAAACCGTCAACGGTAAAAATATAATAGAGGTTGGGTTCCTGCGGATTGGGAACAATAATGGCCGATTGCGTTGAGGTGTCTTCTCCCAAAAGGCCAGTACCGTTAGGCATTACCTGATGGTCCCTGTTCCAAACTAGGGTCCCGTTGGTGTAAAAAAGCAAATTCCCTGCACTGTCACTAATGGTTGCACAGCCTTCGAGTGTTTCTAAGGCGCCATCAGTTAAAGGAGTAGGCGGGCTGGTGTTGAAATTCAGTCCCGCACGCGATCCGAAATACCAATTAGCAGCTTCTCCTTGCGCCTGTAAATTAAGGACACAGCCGAAGAGCAGTAAGGAGAAGAATAATAGCTTTTTCATTGCAATGAGGTCATGGCAGCGGCAAAATAGCAGCTGCCAGTTCGCTAGCGCGAACGCCTCAGCAAGATACTATAAATCTCGTTTTTTCAGGATGACCAAAGACCAATAATTGAACAAGAAGGTCCAAACCGATACAATCGCTATTTTGAATAAGGTCACGTTGTAGGTCTTGGTAAATTCTGCTCCCAATTGTGTAGCTGCAGATTGCACTGCGTTGAAACGCGTAAACGGTTCAATGATCAAGTTTTGCATACTCATCAGTGGGAAGAACTGAACTACTTGAGCGGGTAAGTCTGAATTATCCGGGAGCTTAGAGACCATAATTCCGTAGATGGCCCATTCTATGATCCACCAGATCAACAGAAATCCAAGGGCAAAAGCTGAACGTTTCACCAAGACGCCTAAGAACAGACAGAAGGAGAAGAATGCCAATAGCTTCAAGAAATAGGCAAAGACATACTCCAAGTCTCTAAAGATGATTCCAAACTCGGTGTAGTCTGAAAAGATCAGTCCTAGGATTAGGGATACAATGAATATAAAGGCCGTAGATACAGCGGCAAAGACAAATACGGTAATGAACTTTGACAGCACAAACTCGCGTTTGCTTAGGCCGTCAATCAGGTTCTGTTTGAGCGTTCTGTGCGTGTATTCATTGGCCATCATGGATACGATCACAATTGCTAAGAACATCTTAAGCAGTGCTGCGATCCAAGTGTTGAAGTGCCAAATGAACGGGAAATTGAAAATCCCCTGATCCGCTAAACGAAAACTAAAATCTCCGAAGTTGAATTTGATAGACGCCAAAAGCGACATCAAAGAGATCAAGATAAAGTATACGGCAGTGATTACTCGAGCCGATTTATTGTGGATGAGCTTGTGGTACTCGATTCTAAAAAGTCTAAGCATGCTGTTCAATTTTGGCGGTTAATTCTAAGAACTGTTCTTCCAAGCTTTCTTTACGCTTGTCAAGTTTGGACAATACAATGCCCTCTTTGAACAACATTTCATTGAGCACGCTGGCTTCTAAAGGTTCGCTGAGGTAGGCTACAAGAGCCTCGCCCTCTTCTTTAATCTTATTAAAACTTCCGCTTCCTTCTAAGTAAGCACGTAGCCTAACCATATCCTCGGCTTGCAAGGTGAAGAAGCCGTGACTGGCGTTCATGCCTTCCACCGGTCCGCTGTAAAGCGAAACTCCTTGGCGCAGAATTACCACGTGAGAACACACTTTTTCAACCTCGTCCAATAGGTGAGAGGCCAAAAGAATGGTCGTTCCTCCCTTGGCAATCTTTTTAATGATCTCTCTAATCTGATGGATTCCTTGAGGATCTAAACCGTTTGTCGGCTCATCCAAAATTAAGATCTCCGGATCGTTGAGCAGGGCAGAGGCAATCGCCAAACGCTGCTTCATTCCTAAGGAGAAGGTTTTAAAGCGACTGTCTTTTCTGTCCAGAAGGCCAACAAGTTCCAATTTCTCCTCGATCTTATCTTCAGAAACACCTTTGATCTTAGCCACTAAAGCCAAGTTCTGTACCGCACTCATGTACGGATAGAAATTTGGGCGTTCAATGATAGCACCAACGCGCTTAAGCGCATCATGCGTTGAGGTGCTGCCGTCGAACCAGGTAAAGTCACCTGAGGTTCTGTTTACAACATTGAGTACGATTCCAAGGGTCGTCGATTTTCCACTTCCGTTAGGCCCGAGTATCCCGTAAACATTGCCTTTTTCAATGGTGAAAGAGAGGTTGTTTACTGCGGTCAGCGGCCCAAAACGTTTGGTGAGATTGGTAAGCGTTAGGATGGGTTGCATTTATGGTTGTTTAGTAAAACTGATGTCTGTAAGACGAACCAGCCCCATAAATGTTACACGCTAAATGGAATCCTTTGGGAATTGTCTTTAAGTGTTCTGTTCTCTATTGAAGTATACCAGATAGTAATACATCTGCCGCTCTTCATCCCAGCCTTTTTCAACAAATTTGTCAGCACTCTCAGGATTGATGAAATCCATTTTGATCTGAATATTGGTATCCAATTGGATCACATTCTTGATCTTTTTACGTGCTGCGGATACGGCTGTGTTCGCAATAGAAAAGTCAGAGAGGTCTTCCACACTGTACTTAGGCCCGCGCTCTGCTTTGTAATGTTTGAACTCCGGGATAAGATCTGGATTGTCAATAACCTCGTTGAGGAATTTGGTCTCTTCAAACTGATCGTTCTTGGCAAAGTGATTCACCGCACGATTCATAAAGAGTACTTCTTCTCGTTTGTCCTCAGCGGGTAAAACGACATCCTTGGCAAAGTCTTGACAAAAACGCAGGTATTTCTTGGTGTAGAAATTATCATCAGCCAAGGTCTCGACGCCCAAAAAGCTTTCCAACCAATAGCGCGCATCATAACGGTTGCTGTCTACACTTAAGATCTTATATCCGGTCTCCTCTTCCACATTGAAAACAATGCACCCCTTGTCTAGTTTATTAAGGTTGATCCCTTGCTGCAAGTGCATTTCTAGCTGTTGTCCTCCTTCTTGAAATTGCAGGAAGTCCTGCTTCAATTCGGACTTAAAGATCCCCACACCGTCAACCTTTTGGTTATCAATTTGCAGGTTCTCTAAATAAGCCACGTAGACTTCTCCGTTTTTGATATGCGGATGCTCACTTTGATTGTACAGATGTGTAGTGATCTTAGTACTGACCTCGTGGGCATTGTCTGGATTGCTAAGTAATTCTTTGACTAATTTGTACAACTCGTGGTATTCCAGATCTACATCATGCGTAAAGCTCAAATAACTTTCTTCTTTCTCTCGGAAGGGTTTAAAGAAGAACTCCCGAATCAAGGGGTTGAGTTCATCAGTGAGTTTACATGGAGCACCAGAGAGGAATAAGCCTTCTGCGCGTGATTTATTCCCTACACGGTGTAGGCTTAGTGAAGCGATCTGAGCGCTGTATAAATTGATCATAAGTCTAAAAGGAAATTAATTCCAGGAATCGATGTCTAAGGAGTCAAAATCATCGTCTTCAAAATCCATACCATCTCCAATTTCACCTTCCATGGATTCACCCACAAACTCCTTGTCTGGAGCTTCTTCTGGCAGTTCCCCATGAACGTACATCAGGTTTGGATATTGCTGGCCTGGCTGAGGTTCTGCAATCTCTGCCAACTCCACCAAAAAGGTCCACATGGAAAGAAAGTCATAAACGTAGATCAATTTGGTTTGATCTTCGTCAAGGACATCTTCTAACAGGGTTTCTGCCATGATACGAGTCGGTTCAGGACCTTCTGACATATCAAAAAGGGCGATCTCTTCGCCTTGTTGCCATTCATCATCGCTGATGTAAAAAGAAGCCATTTCCTGTCCGCCAAAACCAAAGGCTTGAGTGATGGCGTTATGAAAGTCTTCCATAGTGGCGTCTTGGAGGATCTCCAGATCTCTAAAGACGTCTTCTTGGGTATCTAAAATGATTCTGAATCTAAAAACCATAAGGCCGTAAAATTAAGATATTTTGGCAGTTTTCCTCGGAATAAGGACCTGTAAAATCAGATAGCTTTGCAATCCGAATAAAACCGCTGCAAATACTAAGTGAATGGGCTGTGTTAAGAAGGGGAAATCAAAGTAATACATGGCGATTCCGGTCAGTACTTCGATCCCTAAAATTGCCATGATACCGTTCATACCGTAAAGATTGTAGCCATTCTTTTGATTACCACGCCATAAAAACACATTGATCAAAACCACCAGAATGGAAAACGAACGGTGAATGTAAAAATTGAGTTCTGGATAAGCCAGCCAAGCCTCTTTGGCTTCATATCCCACCATTTTGACTTGATCGTCCACAAATTGGCGTACTTGGGTTCCCAAAACAATTTGGATCAACGTCAAACCGAGCGCTGCCCAAAGCAGTGCCTTATATTTTCCAGTGACTCCTTTCGGCCGTTGTTTTCCGATGGCTTGCCTTAAGATCAGTAGCAATACTAAAACTATAAGCAGGGCCATGACCATATGAATGGTAATTCTAACAGGCGCTAGAACGGAATAAACCACAGTGGCTCCCAACCAGCCTTGAAATCCGATCATAAACACACTCAACCAAGAGAGTAGGGTGAGCCATTTGTTTTGCTTCCATTTCCAAATGGAGAGGATGGCCATAATTAGAATGGCCAGTCCAGATAACGCTCCGAGCAAACGGTTGATATATTCGATCCAAGTATGCCATACATTGAAAATGGCATAGTCGTGCTCTGTATAGGCTTCCCAATTGGCTGCGGAATATTCGCTTCCCGTGGTAAAATCTGCCTTAGCAACTTCAAGGGCTTCATCTTTGATGATGACCTGTCCCTTTTTGAATTCCCTGTCAGCTTCCCAGAGCAAGGTGGCTTCATCCGTAGGAGGAATATAATATCCGGACAACCCATACCGCTTCCGGTCATACGCACAACCGCTCCGGCAATGATTACCAAATAAATCAAAATCAGTGATATCCTTACAAAGCGTACAAACATCCTATTGCGGTTTTAGGTTTAGTGAAGCTCCTTTTTCCAACATAAATGCCTTAGCAGCTTCGTATTCGTTGGGAATAAGTCCGTCCAAAATGGCTTCTTTAATGGCTTCCTTGATAATTCCAATTTCTTTAGATGGTGGCAATCCAAAGGTTTGCATGATCTCTTCACCACTTACTGGTGGTTGAAAATTGCGTACGTGGTCTTTTTCTTCAACGGTCACAATCTTTTCTCGAACCAATTGAAAGTTCTTGTGGTAACGTTTGAATTTCTTCGGATTCTTGGTGGTGATATCCGCCTCGCAAAGCGTCATTAAATCATCTACGTGATCTCCGGCATCAAAGATCAAACGGCGCACGGCGCTATCGGTGACCTCTGTAGCTAACACAATAGGGCGGGAGCTCATTCGAACCATCTTTTGAACAAACTTCATCTTATCGTTCAGCGGCATGCGCAAACGCTTAAAGAGTTTGTAGACCATTTTAGAGCCCACAAATTCATGACCGTGAAAGGTCCAGCCTTGTTTTTTATTGAACTTCTTGGTTGGCGCTTTGCCAATATCGTGCAGCAGTGCCGCCCAGCGCAACCAGAGATTCTCTGTGGTTTCCGCGATATTGTCAACCACTTCCAAAGTGTGCCAGAAGTTGTCTTTATGACGTTGTCCTTCTACCTCGTCAATTCCTTCTAAGGCGAGTAATTCTGGCATTATGTGTTTGAGTAAACCTGTTTTATGCAAAAGCCCAAAACCGATGGAAGGCTTGCGTGTCATCAAGATCTTATTGAGTTCTTCTACCACCCGCTCTTTGGAGATAATGGCAATCCGATCTGCCTGCGCAGTGATCGCCTCCAAGGATTCTTGCTGAATTTTAAAATCCAATTGATTTGCAAAACGGATCGCGCGTAACATGCGCAAAGGGTCATCGCTATATGTCACCTCAGGGTCTAGCGGCGTTCTAATGATCTTGTCCTTTAAATCCTGCATCCCTTCAAAAGGGTCCAGCAATTGTCCAAATCGTTCTTCATTCAGGCCTAAGGCCAAGGCGTTAATCGTAAAGTCGCGTCGGTTTTGATCGTCCTCTAAAGTGCCGTTCTCTACAGCGGGATTACGAGAATCTTCAGTGTAAGATTCTTTTCGCGCTCCAACAAACTCCAGTTGGACATCGCCGTGCTGAATCATGGCCGTTCTATAGGTTTTGAAAATGGAGACTTTAGGTTTGTCAGGCAGTGCCTTAGCCACGGCTTTAGCTAAGTCAATTCCACTGCCAATGGCTACTACGTCAATATCTTTATGCGTTCCGCGATCTAAAAAGAAATCACGCACATAACCCCCGATCACATAGGCTTCCAAATCCAATTGGTCAGCAACCTGGGAAAGGGTAGTGAAAATAGGTGCGCTCAGCGCTTCTTTAAAGTGGGTTTTGTCTTGCATTTACTGTCGGATCACCTTCACGGCTCCATCGGCACTCAGCTTAATGATACTCGAAGGTTTGGCCGCTTTTCTATCGCGGTGCAAATTTACGACATAGTCAACGCCTTCCAAAATAAGTGGGTTGATTTCTGAGAAGGTTTTGGCCGTAGGTTCTCCGCTGATATTGGCCGAGGTAGAAACCAATGGACGCTTGAGTTTTCTGATGAGTGCTTTGCAGAAATTATCATTGACCACGCGTACACCCAAACTACCGTCTTTGGCAATGACATTTTCTGAAACACGGATGGCGTTATCTAAGATCAAAGTTGTGGGTTTGTCTGCGTATTTCAAGATCTGAAAAGCTGTTTCGGGTACTTTTTCAAAGAACTCGTCCAACATCCGCAGTGAATCCACCAAACAGATCATGCTTTTTTCAGCCGGTCGTTGCTTGATCTCAAAAAGGCGTTCCACGCTGTCATAATTGGTGGAATCACAACCCAAGCCCCAAACAGTGTCTGTAGGGTAGGCAATGGTTCCTCCTTTTTTTACGATTTCAAAGGTCTTGTCAACTTCTGCTCTCATAATTAAATCAAAGATTTGTAGACTTCTATGTATTGTGCGGCTGCAGAATTCCAGTGGAATTTGGCTGCCTGAGCTTCAAAGGCTTTACTTTTTGTTTCTGGGTCGGCGTTAAAATCGGCCATGCCTTCTTGAAAGACTTTGGCCATGGCTTTTGGCTCAAGATCATGCCAGTAATAAGCAACAGTGCCTCCAACTTCTGGCAAGGAGGTTCTGTGGGCCAAGAAAACAGGCTTCCCAAACTTCATTGCCTCAATAGGAGGAAGACCAAACCCTTCTCGTAAACTGGCAAAAAGGAAGGCTTTACAATTGGCCAACAGGAATTGCTTTTCCCGGTCATCGACTCGGCCTGCTAGGATCACTCGATCTTCTAATCCGTGCTTTTTGATGGTCTCACGCACTTTATCTCCATAAGCTCGGCTGTCGTTCCCAGCAATTACCAAACGCTCATTAGGCAGTTGGGAAAGCATTTCTACCAAGAGGTGAAAGTTCTTTCGCTCCCAAAAATCACCTAAGGTGAAAAGAAAGTCTCCATTAATGGCTGTTTGTGGTGTGTAGTTGCTTAAATCCAGCAGTTCACCGCTGGGGTTGCCGTTGAGTATCACGTGCTCCGGAACTTTCGGAATTTCAAAGTACTGATGGGTGCTCTCTTTTGCAAATTCTGAGATATACGTAATGGCTTTGGCCCTAGCCAGTTTTTCTTTAAATCGCAGGTTTCTGGGATGGTCCAGATCGTTAGAGATCTCATCTATAAAATTCACATCGTGAATTGTGAGCACATAGGGCAAATCTCTTTTAGGCTCTACTTTGGTATTTTGATTGACCGAATGCCAAACATCGTATTTCTTGCGAATCTGCGCCCAATCATATCGCCGCAAGTCCATATAGTATTTGTAGTCAAAAAAGTCTCCAAACTCTGCCTTCAAGGGTTTCAAATCTTGGGCATGCACTACAAATTTTAAATCGGGATCGTTACAGGCCTTCAGCCCGCGTAGCAAATGCAGATTGAATTGCCCGAATCCTGTGAAAGGATTCTTCAGGTTGTGCATTTCTAAAAAGATACGCTTGGGCATAAAACTGCGAGCTTTAAGTTTTGACAAAGGTATTTTATTTGCTGCAGTTCTAAAGAATTATAAATGTATTTTTGCAGCAGATGGAACAGGCCTTTCATTACGATTTTACCATTGCAGAATCCTTTTTAGATCATCAAAAGGAGGTGCTAACTTGCGTGCTTCAATTTGAGCAACACGGCGAACTCTTTGGAGACGGGGAACGCAATGAGATCAGACTCTTTGATGCCCTGGGCATGCGGGTCAATGTAAAGCGTTTTAAAAATCCGAATATTGTCAATACTTGGGTTTACCGTTATATAAGACCTTCTAAGGCAGAGCGTTCTTTTACCTATGCGGAAAAGCTAATTAAATTGGGTATCGGAACGCCAAAACCAATCGCTTTTGCCGAGAACAAGTATTGGAACGGACTCAAGGACAGTTACTACCTCAGTGAACATTTGGAGTGTGATTTGACCTATCGCGAACTAGTTCACGATACAAACTACCCCGATCACGAAGCTATTTTGCGAGCCTTTACACGCTTTACCTTCAAGCTACACGAGAGTGGGGTACTTTTTAAGGATCATTCTCCGGGTAATACTTTGATCAAAAAGACTGCTGATGGTTATGAGTTTTTCTTGGTGGATTTGAATCGGATGGAATTCAAAACCCTATCTAAAGCGGAACGTATTTTGAATTTTGCGCGTTTAACTCCAGTAGAAGATATGGTGCGTGTAATGAGCGATGAATATGCTGCTTTAGCAGGCTATGACGCGCAAGAGACCTTTGAGCAAATGTGGGGCCATGTGAGTCGCTTTCAGCATAAATACCACCGCAAAAGACGCCTTAAGAAAAAACTACTCTTCTGGCGAAAGCGATAATCTCTTGAGTTCTTTATAGCGCTCCCAAACACTGCGCGCATTGAGCTTGGCCACAACGAATCCTCTGGGGCCGTCCAAAATTCCCAAGCGTACCAAATAGTGATTGATGAACTTGTAAATGGTTTTGAAAATGTGCTTGAGCGAATTGTAATTTTGCCCGCGATGATGCAGTTCCAAACCTTTCATTTTTCCGTAAGTGATCATTTTGGAGCGATAGGTCTGATAATCGTCAAAGAAAAAATGATCCAGTTTATTTTTAAGGATGCCTACAGGTTGAGGGAGGTCCAAAGTTTCGTGAACCAATTTTTCAGCTCTGTATTGGCCTTTTGTTCTATCAAATAAGCGCAGCGCCTTGTCTGTCTGTAAACCGCTAAAGTTTAGTTTTTTGCGCTTGTAATAAAATTGACGGTAGATCTGATAGCCGTTGGCCAAAGAATCCTGTTTTAAAAGATCCTGAATTTCTTGGGCCAGTTGGTGAGAGACTCTCTCATCTGCATCGACAAAGAAAACCCAATCGTGTTGGGCCAATTCCAAGCAGTAATTGCGCTGACTTGGATAGTCTACAAACTGCTTTTGCACGCAATGCACTCGCGGATCTTGTTGCAAAAACTCAAAGGTTCCGTCATTACTAAAGGAATCCACAGCAATGATCTCATCAGCAAAGGCGAGCGTGTCGATAACATCCGGAAGATGCTGTCTTTCGTTCTTTACGATTAATAAGGCGCTGAGTTTTCGCATGAAAATTACGTACTTTTGAGGCGCTCAAAGTTAGGATTTGAAAAGCAATTCTAGAACCTCAGGAGACAA
>NZ_JABSPU010000073.1 GCF_013214815.1 Gilvibacter sp. | reverse complement strand
ACGCATATCCTCCTTAATGGTCTCTTCTACAATGGCATCAACCTTGGTTTCCCAATCTTCAATGCAATTGGTTTGCCAACTCGGCATTCTGTTCTTTTGCAAATAGCTCGGCACATAATGCGCAACAATCCCGGAGAGGCGCCCGGTTTTAATGCCGTTCTTCTCATCCATTTCAGGGCTTCCCTGCAAAAAGATCATTTTTCCATCTACAAAATCCGCATTTCCAGTCTCTGCGATATAACTGAGAATCGCATTGCGCGCTGCCTTGATGTGTTCTGGCATGGACTGCTTGGTAAGCGGAATGTATTTAGCTCCGGAGGTGGTTCCGGAAGTCTTGGCAAAATAAAGAGGCTTGCCCGGCCAAAGGATATCGGGCTTTCCAGCTACAACCTCATCCACATAAGGGCGTAGCGCCTCATAATCACGGATTGGAACCTGAGTGGCAAAGTCTTCAGGGGTTTGGATGGACTCAAAATTATGATCCTTTCCAAAGCGGGTGTTTTTTGCCGTTTGAATTAAGTTTTGAAGTACTGCTAATTGTGTTTGTTTGGGTGCATTCGCCCAGCGATCTATCCCGCGTTTTACGCGTTTAGCCAATATTTTCGCTGCAAAGGATTTTAACGACATAAGGGCTTAGTCAAAATCAATGAATTGTGAAGGATCAATGGGGTAACCATCGCTCCAGAGTTCAAAATGCAAGTGAGGCCCGGTAGAGAGCTCTCCCGTGTTTCCTACAATGGCGATCACCTCTCCGGAGGAAACCAGATCTCCTTGTTCTTTACTCAAAGAAGAGTTGTGTTTATAGGCTGATATGAGGTTGTTTCCGTGATCAATGATCATCACATAACCCGTGTCTGTAGTCCAACTGGCAAAGATAACCGTGCCGTCTGCTACTGCTTTGACCGGAGCGTCTTTAGCCGCAACAATATCTACGGCAAAATGCTTGGTATTGGGATCATAAGCATCGGTCAAGGTACCGTTTACCGGAGGAAACAAAACAAAATTCTTTTGATTGTCTGACTCAAAAATGTTGTATTTATCCTCCTGTTCCACTTGATCGCGCAAAAGCGAATCTGCCTTGGAAGGATTGAGGTCTACTTCAGAAATATCCACTTTGGCAGCCTCTAAAATAGAGTCTCGATTGAAATTCACCGTACTCACATCTCCACTTAAAACGCGTCTAATAGAAGCGATATACTGCTCATTCATGGCCACCACCTGTTGCAAAGAGTCTGTAGTATAGGCCAGATCTGTGGCCTTGTTCTTTAAAGCCGTGGACGAGTAACCCGGGATGTATTCCCTCAATGGTGTAAAAGCAATGATCAATGTGGTAATTCCAATTAGAAACAAAGCAAAAAAGGTGGAGAAAACAAAGACGTTCAAACGATTCAGTTTGAAAGAAAATCGTTCTTCAAAGGTGTCGTCGTTGAGCACAACCAATCGGTATTTGTGCAACAACTTGCGGGATATTCGCTGTCTTCTGGATTCTTTGTTGTTCATGAAACAAGACCTTAGAGGCAAAGATAATTAAACGGTGCTACTCGGTGCTAAAGTTGGTATAAAAACGCTTTTTCTAACGAATTCTTGTTACATTTGTTTAATAATTCAATGACTATGAACGCACTTATCATTCCTTTGGCAATCGGTTGGCCTCAAATTGTTTTGATCGCAGTAGTTGTACTGCTTCTTTTCGGTGGCCGTAAGATCCCAGAACTTATGCGTGGATTAGGAAGCGGAATCAAAGAGTTTAAAGACGCCTCTAAGGAGGACGATTCCAACAAAAAGATCGAAGAATAATCCCGAGTTAGATATATTGAAAAAGCCGCTTCTAAGAGCGGCTTTTTTTATGACTTGTTCTCAAACTTGAGCGACTTTAAGATCGCCTCCAGTTCAAATTGATAATCCCGTTTATCTATGGACGGCGCAAAAGTAAAGCCTTCTACGATCAAGTAGCGATTGTTAGCCTCATCTCTAATGGCATAGTTCACAAAAGGCCCAGCCATCCACTTATCACGGACTTCCCAGGTCCCTTTGGTTTCATAGGCAAATTTACCATCGATCTCCGATTCAAAAATAAAAGGCGCGTAGGCCTCCTCGGTAATAAAACGTCCGCCTTCATCCACAGTGACATTATCACCACCAATGGAGTCGCGCAGTTTGATGATATTATTGATCACTTCTCCGTCAGGATCTATTGCGTCTAATCCCACCTCATAAACTATAATGTTCAAACTCCCCGTGCGAATGTCCTTGCGGATCCAAAGGAAGTTGTCCTCCTCTTTAGCTACACGATAGGCCGTAGGAATCATCATATTAACACCCATCTTCTCTTGAAGTGGAGCCGTACTCATCAAGGATTTATTGATACGACGTTGCTTTTCTGCAATTTCTGTAGCCTTGATGGCGGCTAAAATATCTTCGGATTTTTCATTGAGAATATTGATGAGTCCTTCCTTATCTGGAGCACCTACAAATACCCCTAATTGTGGCTTTGCATAAGGATTGTTCGCGTAGCGCACATAAGTACTGTCTGATTGAGAGAACTGAACAAAGGTGCGGTTGTACTTGGCAAAACCAGAGAATGCCGATGGCGGAATCTGATTCATATTATACATAGGCTCATCTTGTGGCAATCCGTCCACGGGTGCAGCAAAAACAGACCTCACAGCCTCTCCTACACGACCTTCCCAAAGGTCATTGCTCATTACAATTTGCAAGTTGTTGATGTTTCCGTTGGATTCGGCGTAGATGCGTGCCGGTTCTTTTTCGGAATTAGTACAAGCGGCTAAAACAAGCACGCCTAGCAATGCTAAAAAGTATCGTATTCTCATTGTTTGATTTTTTTACCCCTTTGAGACCTTGAGTTTCATTCCGGGTTTCAAAGCAGTACCACTAATATCGTTCCAAGATTTAATATTCTCCACACTAACTCCAGGAAATTTTTGAGCAATGCTCCAAAGCGAGTCTCCTTGCTTCACCGTGTAGACCTTAGCTCCTTGACTGTTGGTGGTTGTAGTAGCTGCGGAGGTGGTCCGCGCTCTGCCTGGGTTTCTGGGATATATAGTTAGGCGTTGTCCTACCCTCAAATTGTCACTTCTCAGGTTGTTCCAGCGCCTTATTTGGGATACTCTAACCCCGTATTTATTGGCTATTTTTCCTAAGTAATCTCCGCTGCGTACGCGGTATCGAATCTTTGCATCTTGAGCAACAAACTCTGGCAAGGGCTTTTCGCGTTGCGCGATCTCCTCCGTAGCTAATCCGTAAATAGCATCCTCATTGGCCACAAAGGGACCAATGGCTTGGATCGGTAAACGCAGCACATAATCTTCATCCTTAACCACGGGAATGATTCCTAAAAAGTAACTCGGATTTAAAAACTGTAATTGTTCCACGGGAACATTGGTATATCTGGAAACCTGTTCCAAAGTAATGAGCTGCTTTACCTTTACCGTATCTGTGGCAATGTAAGAAGTGCTCTCTTCAGTGGGTTTAAAGCCGTGCTCTTCTGCATACTCAAAGAGATACATTGTAGCTAAAAAAGACGGTAAATAACCAGCGGTCTCACGCGGCAGATTCCCGCGAATATTCCAATAGTTGGTATAGCCTCCTGAGCGTCTAATGGCCTTAGAAACATTTCCAGGTCCAGAATTATAGGCAGCTAATGCCAAATCCCAATCTTCAAAGGAATTGTAAAGCGTTTTCAAATATTTACAAGCAGCCTCAGTGGCCATAAGCGGATCTGAGCGCTCGTCCACATAGGAACTCACATCCAAATCATAAATCTTTCCTGTGGTGAACATAAATTGCCAAAGTCCCGTCGCTCCAACACGTGATTTTGCAGTAGGATCCAAGGCCGATTCCACAATGGCCAGATACTTTAATTCTAGCGGGATCTCATGTCGATTCAAAGCCTCTTCAAACATGGGGAAGTAATAATTGGCGCGGGCCATTAGCCTTCCCATAGATCGGCGTCGATTCTTTAAATAATATTTGATCACGCTTTCCAACTGCGGATTGTACTCCACATTGAAAGGCGTTTTAGCATCAATGGCTTCTAGGCGTTCTTTTAAGACTTCCGTGGGAAGCTCTTCATATTCAACAGGCTCATAATCCAGATCAGTAACCGTAGTATAAAGCTCTTGATAGAGGTCATTATTGGCGAGTTCACTGAGCCAAAGACTGTCCATTCTGCTTGCCATCGGGTCGTCCTTCAATGCAAAGACCACAGAATCTTTAGTCGTTGTAGAAAGCTCCACGGAACTAAAATCTCCTTGATTTACAGTGGTCATTAAGGTATCAACCACCTGAATGGTATCTCGAGGAAGGTCGGTTCTGGGGTCGTCATTCTCTTGGCCAAAAAGCAGGGTATTCTGACCAACTAAAAGCAATAAAAAGCAAACAGAAAGGGCTCTCATAAGGTTTTGCAAATTAAGTATTCGCACTGGCAAACACAATTGTTTAACGTTTCTTTGCCCTATTAAATTACAAAACCCGCCAATCGGCGGGTTTGTGTTTTATTGAATAATCAATTTCTTGGTGGCTGCGCTGGACTCCGAGAAGATCTTCAGCAGATAAACTCCACTAGGAAGGTCAGCGTTCAAGGTGTGCGTTTTCCCTCCTTGATTAAAGCTCCAATCCTTAAGGCGCTTTCCGGTAATATCATATAGCGATACTCCTTGAATTAGATCGCGACCGTTGTTGGTCAAGGTAAAGGCCCCATTGGATGGATTTGGACTTACGCTTAGGGTAGTTCCCAAACTAAACTCGTCTACACTCAGGCCGTCATCAACAATAAAAGAAACATTGTCTAACATTGCTTTAGAAGGTCCGGTAGCTGCTTCTGGAATAGACGCTGTAATACGAATGAAAGCGTCTTGTCCTTCAATTCCAGAGAGCAATCCGCTCACGTCAACGGTTTCTGAATAGCTGACACTTAATCCTGTAGGATCAATAAAATCATCGAGCCAAAAATTGGAGAACGGAGTACCGTCCATACGGTACAAATCGATTCGCAACTGACGTGGAACAGTAATATCTGCCCCCAAGGTGAAGTCAAAATTAGCTGCAAAATCAAAGGAGAAATCTGCAGCAACGATGGTTGCAGGGATCGAGATCATTTGCTCTAAGATCCACTCGGTATTTTCTGTGTTTCCATCAAAGGAAGTATAGGCCGCAAAAGAACCGTCTGTAGGGTCTATGTCGTCAACAAATCCACAAACATCAAAGGAATTGGATTGAACGCGCCAGTTCTCCGTACAACTGGTTGGGCCTCCGTCCGTGGAACCTACCGCAGCTACAGTCCAAGGACCCAAAGCCCCATCTTCAAAGCTACCGTTGCTGATTAATTCAACCTGCGCAGTTGAAAGGTTTACAGTCGCAAACGCAGCCAAGAAGAGTAATGTTTTCTTCATAATATCTCAAGTTTGGTTAATACTAACTAGTCGCAAGATATTAAAAAGGTTGCTTAAAAGGCTTAAATATTAGTTAATCTAAAATAGCTGCGACCCCAGGAAGTGTTTTACCTTCTAACATCTCTAACATAGCGCCGCCTCCGGTAGAAACATAGCTCATGCCTTTTGCAAGACCAAATTGCTTGGCTGCGGCTACAGAATCTCCCCCTCCAACTAAGGAAAATGCTCCGTTCTCAGTGGCATCAACAATCGCATTTCCTAGAGAAATTGTTCCGTTAGCAAAGCTTTCCATTTCAAAGACACCTACGGGTCCGTTCCACAAGATGGTTTTTGATTGGGCAATCACATTTGCAAAAGCCTCTCGTGTTGCTGGGCCAGCATCTAGTCCCATCCACTGATCTGGAATCGCATTGATTGGGCATATTTGGGTTTGGGCATCATTCGCAAATCCATCTGCCGCCAAAACATCTGACGGTAAATGAACAGCCACGCCTTTAGCATCGGCCTGCTTTAAAATTTCTAAAGCCAGCTCCATTTTGTCATCTTCCACTAAGGATTCTCCAATGGATCCGCCCTGCGCTTTTATAAAAGTAAAGGTCATACCACCACCAATAATCAAGTGGTCAACCTTATCTAAAATGTTTTCAATAATGGTGATCTTAGAAGACACTTTTGCGCCTCCCAAGATGGCAGTAACAGGTTTTTCACTGTTGTTAAGCACCTTGTCTACGCTTTCGATTTCTTTGGCCAACAAGTTTCCGAAGCACTTAAACTCTGGGAAAAACTGAGCAATTACCGCCGTCGACGCATGTGCTCGGTGAGCAGTTCCAAAGGCATCGTTAACATAAATATCTCCCAATCCCGCCAGAGCTTTTGCAAAGTCCGCGTCTCCGGATTTTTCTTCTGGATGGAATCTTAAGTTTTCAAGCAAGAGGATCTCTCCTGGTTTTAGATTTTCTGCTGCAGCTTCTGCCTCAGCTCCAACACAGTCGCTCACAAATTTGACACTAACTCCTAAGATGTCACTTGCTGTATCTACAATGTGGCGCAAGGAAAATTCATCCTGCGGGCCGCTTGGACGACCTAAATGCGACATGAGAATACAGCTTCCTCCTGCTTCTAGAATATGAATGATCGTAGGTTTGGCAGCTTCTATTCTCGTGGTGTCTGTAACCTGAAATTCGTCATTTAGCGGTACGTTGAAATCCACGCGGATCACCGCCTTTTTGTCTTCAAAATTAATATCGGCAAGAGTTTTCAAAAGTGGCTGTTCTTAAGGTTAACAATCTGTTTTGTGCGCTCATTGACCGGTCTTATCCGGTGCAATTCTAGGGCTGTAAAGATAGCAGATTTTAGGGTGTTTATATCCTGCCAAAACGTTTATCTTTAGCCCATGCTTTTCGATACTGTTTTGGGTCACAAACACCTGGTTACGCATCTGCAGGTCTCTGCGGATGAGGGAAGAGTGCCTCATGCGCAGCTTTTTGTGGGTCCCAGCGGAGTTGGAGTCTTGCCAATTGCTATAGAATACGCGGCTAAATTATTGTCTATCAACAATTTAGATAACCAAGCTGCAGTTGTTCAGCGCGTCCGACAATTGCAACATCCCGACTTGCATTTTGTATTTCCCATAGCCACAACCACGGAGGTAAAAAGACATCCTGTTGCTGATCTGTTCCTAGATTCTTGGAGAAGTTTTGTAGCGGAAAAACCTTATGGCAGTTTGTTTGAATGGTATCAACACATCGGTATTGAAAATAAGCAAGGACGCATTGGCGTGGATGAGGCCCAAGATATGGTCAAAAAGCTTTCTCTAAAATCACATCAAGGAGGCTACAAAGTGATGATTGTCTGGATGGCGGATAAAATGAACACCGAATGTGCCAATAAGATCTTGAAATTAGTGGAAGAGCCGCCTGCTAATTCTGTTTTGATCTTGATCGCAGAAAATGAAGAGCAAATCATTGGAACCATTCGTTCTCGTTGTCAAAAACTAAATTTTCCGCTTTTGGCCCAAGAAGCCATTGCTTCTGGTTTGCAGCAAAAGTTTGATATGGATGTTGCCACCGCTCAAGGTTTGGCTAAACGCGCAGAGGGAGATTTCAATAAAGCAGTGCACCTACACCTGCATGACGGAGATAATGTTCTTTTTGAGCGTTGGTTCCTCTATTGGGTTAGAACTGCCTTTAAAGCCAAAGGCAATAAAATGGCCATTAATGATCTTTTGGCTTGGAGTGAAGAAGTGGCCGGAAGCGGTCGGGAAACTCAGAAACAATTCCTGGCATTCTGCACAGAATTCTTTAGAGATGCCCTATTGATCAATTATGGAGCTTCAGAAATTGTCTACTACACTCCCGAGAGTCCAGATTTTGATCTGAAGAAATTTGCTCCCTTTATTCACGAAGGAAACATTCAAGAAATAATTGCCAATATTTCTTCTGCTTTATATCATGTGGAACGCAATGGCAATCCAAAAATCATTTTCTCTGATTTAGCCAGTTCATTTTTTCAATATTCATAAACGCCATCTATTAAAACAGGCTTTAAATAAGGCGTTTTAAGCGCGTTTTGAAAATCGCCAAGGTATTTTGTTGTTTTAGGCTGTAAAGAATTATACAGGCTGCTCTATGGAAGAATTAGCGCTTCCGAAGGACGTAAATCAAGGAAGAATATGCTCCCGTGCCCCAAGCGCTCATATTGGATCGAAATCCATTGAAAAATGCACGGAACAAATTAGACTTTCCGTGTTTGTATTTTTCTGAAAGCAAACTGACATAGAAGGAATCAAAAACCATAGGTCTGACTGCCTCCAAAACAAAATCGTCCTGAGTCAATTTCTCAATGCTAGATCTTGAAAAATGCCAAAGGTGTCTCGGTACATCCAAAGCGGCCCAATCTGCTCCGTAATGTTTGGCATCCCAACTTTCAAAATTGGGAACAGCAATAATTAAAATACCCTCATCCTTGAGTTGAGTATGGATCCATTTCAAATACTCTTTGGGATCTGGTAAATGTTCTAGCACATGCCATAGGGTTACCGCAGACGGTCTTGGAATTAATCCGCCAGGACGCTCTGCCATTAGATCCAAATTTTTTGCAGCGGCTAACTCACGAGCTTGATCGCTCGTTTCAATTCCTGAAACTTTCCAATTGCGTTTTTGAGCTTCTAACAAAAAGTCTCCTGTGCCCGCTCCGATATCCAAAAGTACCCGCTCTCCTACTACATGTGATTCGACCAAATTGATCTTGGAACGGAGCGCCCAAGATTTGACCCATTGATATAAGGTGGCGGTCAATCCTTTCTTAGAATCGGTATGAGAAATATATTCCTGGCTGTCGTAATATTTGGCAAGATCCTTTGGGATTGGATCGGTGTACATCATGTTGAGATCCGAATCAAAAAGCAGGTCAAATTCTTCCCCACTCAGAAAATGGTCTTTGACTTTTAAACGCGATTTAAGTTCAGATCTGTTGTTCATTTGGAGATGTTCCACGTGGAACATTTAAAATATTATCGGCCCATATACACTAAAAGCACCGAGATGTCATTGGGAGAAACTCCGCTGATTCGAGACGCCTGAGAGATGGTCGCAGGACGAATGCTTGAAAGTTTTTCTTTCGCCTCAAAGGAGAGTGATTTCAGTTTAGAGTAATCAAAATTCTCTGGAATTGTAATCCCTTCAAGTCGGTTAAGTTTGTCCGCGTTGTTCTTTTCTTTCTCAATATAACCGGCATACTTTACCTGAATCTCTGTTTGCTCCAACACCTCGTCGGTGAGCTTATGGTCATGGATGTAATCAAAGACCGCGGGGATCTTTTTCATGTCCTCCATCGTGATACCAGGACGGGAGAACATCCGAACCATTTTATCGCTCTGTTTTACTAATGCACTGTCCTTAGATTCTAGAATTGGATTGGCCAATTCCGGACTCACACTAGTAGATTTAAAGAAGTGAATAAAGTTGTCTGAAGCCTCTTGTTTCTGCTCCATGTTTTGCAAACGCTCTTTAGACGCTAAACCAATTTCATGCGATCTTGGGGTTAATCTAAAGTCTGCATTATCTTGTCTAAGTAGAGTGCGATACTCTGCACGAGAAGTAAACATTCGATAAGGCTCTTCTGTTCCTTTGGTAATAAGATCGTCGATCAAAACACCAATATACGCCTCACTGCGTTTTAGAATAAAAGGATCTTTTTCATGCACTTTAAGGTGTGCATTTATTCCCGCCATGAGACCTTGAGAACCCGCTTCTTCATATCCAGTAGTTCCATTGATCTGACCAGCAAAGAACAATCCAGAAACCAACTTTGTTTCTAGAGTGTGTTTCAATTGTGTGGGTGGAAAGTAATCATATTCTATAGCATACCCAGGTCTAAAAAACTTTACATTCTCAAAACCAGCCACGGATCTCAGCGCTTTAAATTGTACCTCCTCTGGTAAGGAAGTAGAAAAGCCGTTTACATAATATTCAACCGTATACCATCCTTCTGGCTCCACAAAAAGTTGATGGCGATCCTTGTCTGCAAAGCGATGAATTTTGTCTTCTATTGAAGGACAATATCTAGGGCCTATACTTTTAATTCTCCCGTTAAACATCGGTGAGCGATCAAAGCCTTCTCGTAGTAAATCATGCACCAAATTACTGGTGTAGGTCATGTGGCAAGATCGCTGCTCGGTTAAAGGTTTTATCTCTGGTAAATAAGAAAATTTTGCGGGATTTGAATCTCCAGGCTGCTCTGACATTTTTGAAAAATCCAAAGATCTTCCATCAACTCGTGGCGGCGTTCCGGTTTTCATTCTACCGGCATCGAAACCTAAATCAACAAGCTCTTTAGTAATACCTGTGGCGGCTCTTTCTCCTGCGCGTCCTCCCCCAAATTGCTTCTCACCAATATGGATTAATCCATTCAGGAATGTTCCATTGGTGAGCACAACAGCCTTGGCACGAACTTCAATTCCTAAGCTCGTCTTCACACCAGCAATTCTATCTCCTTCGATAATTAATCCTGAGACCATCTCCTGATAGAAATCTAGGTTTGGTGTTTGTTCCAAAAGTACTCTCCACTCCGCAGCAAAAAGCATACGGTCACTCTGCACTCGAGGACTCCACATAGCAGGCCCTTTTGATTTGTTGAGCATCTTAAACTGTATGGCCGTCTTGTCACTCACTATTCCGCTGTAGCCTCCTAAGGCATCAATCTCCCGTACAATTTGTCCCTTTGCAATTCCGCCCATAGCCGGATTACAACTCATCTGGGCAATGTTCTGAAGATTCATTGTGATCAACAATGTCTTTGATCCCATATTGGCAGCAGCCGCAGCAGCCTCTGATCCGGCATGCCCCGCTCCCACTACAATAACATCATAAGATTCGGCAAACATAAGCTCATATTGTTCCACGTGGAACATTAAAATTCAACGCTGCAAAGATAGCACTAAATAAAATATGAAAAAAGTGGAATAATTAGACTTATTCTACTGATTATCAAACTGTTGTATCGCTTTTTCTTCTGCTTCACGCATCAAAGCCTGATCCGCATCGTCTTTATCCTTAAAACCCATGCAATGCAAGACTCCATGCGCAATAACTCGAGCTAGTTCTTCATCATAAGCAACCTCAAAGTCTGCGGCATTATCTGCTACCCGCTCCAGCGATATTAAAATATCTGCAGATACGGTCTTTCCAAAAGTATAATCAAAGGTGATAATATCAGTAAGCGTGTCATGATCCAAGTATTGCTTGTTGATCTTCAACAAGTGATCATCATCACAAAACAAATAAGATATGTCTCCTGCTTTGAAACCGTAGTTGACACATAAATTACTAATCCAATTCTGAACGCGTTCCCACTCCAAAATAGAACGGTCCGTTTTGTTCTCAAAGTTGATGTTATCCATCCTGTCCTTTAAAATAATCTTGTACGCGTTTCTTATAATCCTGTTTCATCGGCAAGGCTTGACGATTCAAAATCTCTGTAGTGTTGAAATATTTCTTAACCTCCAAACTCGATGGCAAAAGCGGATTGGTATAGTCTTTTTGATTGGTTGTAGCTTCTCTTCTTTGCTCCTTCCCTTGTTCAAAAGTAGCTTCATCCAATTTGAGCATTTCATATTTCAGCTCTGTCATTTTCTGCAAAGTTCGCTCATTAAAACCTTTCTCCAAAAGCTCCTCTTCTATCTCCTCCATCTTTTTGAGAATATCACCTCCTGCACCTTTTAGACCTTCTTCTCCCATCTTGTCCTCAAGCTGCTTTCTCAACATTTGCTGTTCTTGATAAATGCGGAACAATTCTCCGTTCATGTCTTCATCAGAACCGCCGTTACTTTCTCCGTTGCCGTTACTGTTTCCTTGGCTCTCACCTTCTCCTTCTCCTTCGCCCTCACCTTGGCCCTGACCTTCACCCTCTCCTTCGCCTTGGCCCTGACCTTGGCCTTCTCCTTGTTGGCCTTGTTTTGTGCCCTTCTTCATTTGTTCATTCAAACTCTCTTGACTTTGAATAATGTCTGGTAATTGGAACCCACGACCTTGACTACCACTACCGGCACTAGCACCCATCATCATCTGATTCTGCATACTACTCAAAACACTGCTCAAGAGAACAGCGAGATCATTGGCACCCGTAACCGTATATTGCTGACTGCTCACGCCCATCATCACGCGGTTTTCCGCCAAACGCTCTAAGGACTTCTCCATATTGAATGATACATCCGTTATGAGCTCATTGATACTATTGCCTATCATAGGCTGACGCAGTGCTAAGGCAAAAATGGAATCGTCAATATGCTCAAAATGTTGTTTAAGATTATTCTGTGCTTTTAGCTTTGTGGAAAATACTGCACTGTTGTAATCAATGCGTTTAAAGTCCTCCATCAAGGCCTCTTGCTCAAAGGAAAATACTACCAGATTGTCTAAGATCTGACGCAGCATATCAATGTCCTCCTCCATACTTTCCATAGAGGCTCCAGCCATTGCTTGTTGCATTTGCTGGCCCATCTCCTGCATCTTTTCACCAGCTTTTTGCTGCTTAGGACTGGCCTGCTGTTGATCGTTATTCTTTAGATCATCTGTAGCGTCTTGTTGATCTTCTGTGACCTGGTTCTCTCCTGTTTTGTCCTGAGGAATAGACATAGGCTCCTTTAAGTCTTCATTATCTTTTCTGAGTTCGTCCAGTTCTTTTTTCAGTTCTTCAAAAGCTTCATTGAGTTCCTCTTGAGCTTCTGAGGTATTCTCATCTTCCGGAGCGTTACTCAACTCCTCTTGCTTCTTACCAAGTTCCTGAAGATCATTGGCGATCTTTTGCGCTTTTTGGGATACATAATAACGCTTAGTAAGTTCCAGAAGTTGCTCTAAGTTCTTCTCCTGATTCTTATTATTCTTTGCGAGTCGATCCAGCTTTTGAGACAACTCTTCCTTGTTGATCTTATCCTGGACTTCTTGAAGCTCCTTGAGTAGCTCTTCATTCTCTTTGAGCAGCTCCTCGTTCTCTTTCAACCGTTCTTGCAATTGTTCCTTAAACGGATCCTCCTCGTCTTGTTGGAACTCATCCAGATTGTTCTCCAACTGTTTAGAAAACTTCTTCATTAAGGCGTCTTGTTGCTCTTGGCGCTTAAAGTAATTCTCCAGCTTCTTTTTATCATTCCAATTCAAATTGGCCTTTTCTTTCTGAGTCTTTGAAAGTTCTTTCAATAAGGCTTCTCGTTCTTTCATCTCTTGGAGCGTCTCGTCCAAATTGTCAATGGTCTCTTCTTGCTGTTCGAGTTGCTTGTCCTCGGTTTCAGAATCCGTAAGCTCTCGGTAGGAATAAATTCCACTCTTACTGCTCTTTCCGCCACGCAAACCATCATTGTCAAAAACCTCGAAATAATACTCATAGGCCACGCCCTTTTCAAGGTTCAATTGACCTGGAAAAGTAGCGACAAATTGATCAAAAGTGCCTCCGTTGATGGGTAGATCTTCACGAACCGCCTTAGCTTCTTCTCCGCTTGGATAGTAAACCAGTTCTAATTTACGCAGGCCATAATCATCAGAAATTCTGCCTAAGAAATAGGTGATCTGATCATCTATACTATCCTGCTGACTGTTGAGTTGAATGTTGGGATATTCGTCCTTTACCACATTGATGGCAAAGTTCAAATTCTCGTATTCCTTTAAGTTTTCGTTGGACGTTGTAATAGCATAATCCAAGTCATTGAAAAGCCTCAGATCCTTTACAAATGCACCGGCATCGTCAGAAAAACTGTAGACGCTGTCTTTTGTTTTTAGCAACG
>NZ_JABSPU010000072.1 GCF_013214815.1 Gilvibacter sp. | reverse complement strand
AAAATCAAGCGTTTTGACTTTTGTCCCACGTTGCTGCGAAAGCCCCTTTTTATCGCGGATCACGCAGGCGGTATAAGCCGGGTCAAAAACCACAGCGGCTGCTGCGCCCAAACGTATCCATAAGTCGGTATCTTCCGTACGGCTGAGCGACTCGTCAAAACCACCCACGGCTTGTAAAAGCTCTTTTTTTATGACGACAGTGGAACTATTGATGATCGAATCAATACAGCTGGCTTCAAAGAAATCCAGTATAGTCTTATGATTAGGAATCACCACTGAGTAGCTCCGCTGGCGTTTGTTAGAACCTTCCTGTAAATAACTGTTATTCGCAAAGACCAATTCTTCTGGGAAGGCAGTAATGGAACTAGCCAGCGTCTCCAAATGTTCAGGGTACCAAATGTCATCCGCATCAAGTAGGGCAATGAAAGGATTGGAAGCTTGAGCGATTCCTTTATTGCGCGCTGCTGAGGCACCTTGATTCTCTTGGCTGATCAGCTTCACTCGAGCATCCGCTAGAAAAGACTCAATCACTTGAAGACTGCCGTCTGTAGAACCATCATTGACCAATAGTAGCTCAAAATCAGGATGAGTTTGCGCTAACACGCTTTCCAGGGTTCTTTGAATAAAGGCCTGCTTATTGTAAACGGGAATAATGACAGAGAATGCAATCACTTTTTGAGTTTAATGAGGTGATTCATTCGATAAACATCAAAAAGGAGCAGGCTGGGTTTGTTGCTTTTTAGGTTTTTGACAATGGCTCCGGAAAAGGCATTGGATAGGGCCAAGAACACACCAGTCAATCCAAACTTTTTAAGTCGATTATAGACGCGTTGAATAGGGCGTAGATCTGCTTCTAATTTCCCTTGAGCTTCCAGTTCCATTGTGGTTTGGATACCTGCTAATGATTTCTCCAAAAAGGTATCCGAGGACTCCAATCCCAAATGCACCACAGGATTGTCCGTATGCTTAACGCGCGCCTTTTGTTTTTTGAGATTGTTGCTGAACAGATTGTCCAAGCCATAACCTTTGGCGGTTATAGTATTGCACTTTTGAAACATGCTCTTGGTGATACAGAGACTCTGAGAAATAATGAAATGCGGATTTTCGGCCCGTTGTACTGCCGATTTAGCCTCCCGCTTCTTGCCATAGACATAACGCAGCATTTGTTCCCTTTTGGGAGGAGTAGCAGCGTACTCAATTCCTCCAAAGATCACGTTCCAGTCGTCATGAATATCTGCAAGCATGGACTTTAAATAATCTTTTCGCGCGGGCATTACATCAGCATCTAAGAACAATAGCCAATCCGTTTTTGCAGCCTCGGCCAGTTTGGATCGCGTTGCGGTACGTCCCAGATTTTCTGTATTGCTGAGGTATTCAAATCCCAAAGCATTTGCCTGCTCTTTATTTTGAGAAGCAATAACCTGATCACTCGAAGCGTCATCATAGATCAAAACGCGAGCTGGGAGCTGATCGGCTTGGATCTGCCGATGCAATTCCTGCAACAGTTCTCCAATAGCTGTATTAAAGGTTGGAATTAAAATTGAAAGCATGCGCAACTCGAGTTCAACAGTAAAAATACATTTTTAGCTACGATATGTCCTAAAAGCGATTTTTGTTTTACTTTTCTGGTGTCAAAAATTCAACGAATGAATCGAACCCAAATAGCTGATCTGATTGTAAAGCGCCTCCGTGAAGCCCAGGCTGACGCAAAGGAGCAGTATCAAAACAGCAGTGCTGCTATTGGTAATTTTGTCGTTGATGATCTTTTGCCAGAAGACCTGGCGCTGCAGATCCACAAGGCTTTTCCAGACAATAAGGACATGAAGCTCAAAAAGAGCATCAGAGAATACAAGCATGTTGCGGCTCAGATGGATGAGTACGACCCTATTTTGGAAGAGGCCATTTATGCCTTTCAAGATGAGCGTGTGGTGGCTTTGGTGCATGAGATCACAGGAATTGGTGATCTACAACCCGATGAACATCTGTATGCCGGAGGTATTTCTGCCATGGCGCAAGACAATTTTCTCAATCCGCACTTAGACAATTCTCACGACAAGGATCGAGACAAATGGCGGGTGTTGAACTTGCTTTTTTATGTGACTCCAGATTGGCAAGACGCTTATGGCGGCCATTTAGAACTATGGCCGGAAGGAGTCAAAAAGCCGCAAATCACCTTGCACAGCAGATTCAACAGATTGGCCGTGATGGCTACTCATCAAAAGTCTTGGCACAGTGTGAGTCCTGTAGAACACGCCGGTACAAGACAGTGTGTTTCCAACTATTACTTCTCAGATTCTGCCCTCACGCCTGAAGATCGTTTTCACGTCACTTCCTTTAGAGGGCGTCCGGATCAAAAACTTCGAGATTTGGTGCTTCAAATGGACGCTAAGGCTCGTATGGCCTTGCGCAAGGTCTTTAAAAAGGGCGTTAGAGAGAATCCGCACGTTTATAAAAAAGATCAGTCTAAATAGCGCTGTCTTTGGGGCGGCACAACTTTTGTATCTTTAGTGAGCAAGAAAATTGTTCATTATGCGATTGACAAAACTTTTTACTCTAGCCTTAATCTTTTTGGGAGCTATGAGCTATGCTCAGGAATCTCTATATCTAAGTCCGGCTTCTTCAAAAACCGTGTCCAATTCACTGATCATTACTTCGGATGGTAATGTGGGAATTGGCAAGGCGAGTCCTGAGGATGCCTTAGAGGTCAACGGCCGTATTCACGCCAAATCTGTAAAAGTGGATTTAGAAGGATGGGCAGATTTTGTCTTTGCTTCGGATTATGAGCTTCCCAGTTTGACTGAAATGGAAGCCTACATCACAAAGCATGGGCATTTACAAGGGATTCCTTCAGAACAAGAAGCGCTTAGTCAGGGCATTGATCTCGGAGAAATGAACACCCTTTTATTGCAAAAGGTAGAGGAGTTGACCTTACACCTCATTGAAAAAGATAAAAAGATCACCGAGTTGGAAGCGCGTCTGGCACGTTTAGAGGCTTTGATAATCAAAGAGGAATAAGATGCGTAAGATCCTACTCTTACTATTGGTTTTAAGCGCTTTGCCCGTCTTAGGGCAAGAAGCTTCTTGGGCCTATTTACGCATGAAACCAGACCTCCCGGCACTAGAAGATAAAGAAGCAACCGCGTCAGCAGCCACAGGTTCTGAAACATTGGACACAAAGCTCAATGCAGTGCCCAATACTATTTTGCGCAATGCCTTCTTGTATTCCAAGAATCCCGTATTGATGCGGACCTATTTGTTGATCAGCACTCAAGAAGATCTGGCGCAGCAATTAGTTGAAGAGTTTCCGGAATATTTCGAATTCTATGAAAACCTCAAACCAGAAGACGCCAAAGTATTCTATCCCAACGATTACGGAAGTACCAATCCCTTGGGAACTACCACTACAGAAGGATTTACTTTAGATTATTTAGATTTTCTGGATGCGCCTAAGGCCTGGTATTACACCACTGGTTCGAGAGATATTATCATTGGAATTTCCGATGGCCGCTTGGATACGACCAATGTCGATTTTAAAGGCAAAAGCAGACAATTGCGTTCCTCGAGCGTTTCTAACGGACACGGCTACAGCATTTCTGCCAATGCCGCCGCCCAAGGAAATAACGGTTATGGAATTCCGGGTATTTGTTACGACTGCAGTATTTACGGGACCAGTTACGGTTATTTTAAAACCTTAGAACAGTTGGTGGAACTCTCTTATGCGGGAGCGCATGTGATCAATTGCAGTTGGGGTTCTCATATTTATTACGAGACGGCTCAGCAAGCCATTTATGAGATCTACAACAACGGAAGTATCATGGTGGCGGCGGCTCACAATAAGGATTGGAAGGTAACTAAGGGACAAAAGCCATATTATCCGGCCTCTTATGACAAAGTGATCTCTGTAAGTGCGGTGATGCATCGCTATGATGATCCGGCGGACAATATTTTGATTGATGTCAAAGACAATTTCTATTCGGCCAACGTTAAGAATATTGTGGGTCGAACCATGGGATATCCCAACAATGATCTAGAAGCGGAACCATTCGTTTGGCCAGTGTCAACCGCTAATTTGAATAAGGAAGTGGATATTTTAGCGCCCAGTGTGGGCTTGTTCAGCTATTCCAAGTTCATCCTAAAAGATACCATCAGCTATAGTATTTCTGAAACTACTTCTGGGGCAACGCCTTTGGTTTCTGGGACCATTGGTTTGATGCTTTCTTTGAATCTCTGTTTGAGTTTTGAAGAGGTGGAATCGATCTTAAAAGCCACATCGACCAATATTGATAGCTTGGAGGCGAATAAACGATTTAAAGGTTACTACGGATCGGGCTCTTTGAATACAGGACGGGCAGTGATCTTGACCCATCACTTAATGACTCCTGAAGAAGAGGCCGTAATTGAGAATCAGGTGTTTGATCGTTGGGATTTTGAGTTTCGTTCTGTGGCGCGCAATACGATTTTGCGCAATCAGGTCTTCCGCGAAAGCAGCACCCTTAAGATTGAAGCTAAAGAAGGTATTGAATTACAGCCTGGAGTGGAGCTGAGTCCAAATGCATCTGGAAGCATTTTGCTCACTATGAATCCTGACTTGGAAATAAGCTGTCCCGAGAAACAACCGGAAAACCGAGAGGTCATTCTGCCCAAGGGCGAATCGCCTTAAAACTTTAAGCATGTAAAAATTTACCCTTTCGGTTTGTGGATCTTTCGGATCTTAAAAGGCTTTTGTTTTTGAGACTCAAAGTAAGTACGCATTTGCAGGTCAATAATGATTCCGGAGGTGTAAAACTGAATTCCCATCAGCACAAATAAAACGCCGACAAAAACCAGAGGACGGTCACCGATCTCATTACCGATCAACTTTTCATAGAGCAAGTATCCGTTGATGAGCACCCCGAGTCCGAAGAAGAGCAAACCAAGATTCCCAAAAAGGTACATGGGCTTTTGCAAATAGTTGCGCTGAAACAAGATCAAGATCAAGTCATTGACTACCTTAACTGTACGCCCAAGTCCGTATTTAGACTTTCCGTATTGCCGCGGTCTGTGGTTCACCGCAACCTGAGTAATTCTGGCGCCGTTCAAATAGGTCAGCAAGCTGATAAAGCGATGCATTTCCCCATAGAGATTCAGTTCTTTGGCAGTCTCCGCTCTAAATATTTTCAAAGCACAACCTTGATCCTTTACATTGAATTTGGTGGCTTTGCGAATGATAAAATTGGCAATTTTAGAAGGGATCTTCTTTAAAAAGGAATCCTTGCGATTCTTTCGAAAGCCAGTGATCATGTCCCAATCCTCAGCTTCCATTTTGGCCAACATCTCTGGAATGTCCGCCGGATCGTTCTGCATGTCGCCATCTAAGGTTACTATGAAATCACCGCTGGCGTAATCAATTCCTGCAGCCAAGGCCATAGATTGGCCGTAGTTCTTTTTGAGTTCAATGAGGTGAACGTGCTCATGGCCCAGTTTTAGGATCTCTGTACGGGTATTGTCCGTAGAACAATCGTCTATATAAATGAGCTCGTAGCTAAACCCTTTAAGCGCTTCAGCTACCTGCGCGGTAAGCGGAGTCACATTATCCTCCTCGTTATACAAGGGAATGACTAGAGAAAGTTTTACAGGGTCTGCCATGTAGATTACTTAGGCCTGCAATATAGCATAAAACTAAAGATTGGGCGGTTGATAGACCCTAAAGTATGGCGTCTGATCTACCATGATCCAACGTTCTTTGATCAGCACAGAAAGGCGTGCGGATTCCTCATAGTTGTTGGGGTGATCTTCAAAAGGTTCTAAAAAGACGGTCACCTTTTTATCGACCAATATTTGATAGTGCTTTTCAATTTCTCCCGCCAAGTGGTGGTCAAAGACCCAGTCTACACCAATAGGGTTTTTAGTGTCCGTTACATAATGCGCCAAGGTCATGCTCGGTACCACAGTGAAATTGTCGTATTGCTCGCTGAGGGTTTTGAGTTCTTGGTACTGCTGATGGGTTTCAGCGTCACTTTTTATTCCAGCTAACCTCGGGAATACCTCTCCCATAGCGTAGGTGAGTTCGCTGCGATCGGAATCATTATATACCGTTTGATATCCTATCGAGAAACAAACCACAAAGGCCAACAAAACTGCTGCAGCGGATCCTTTGGAGAGTTCTACCTTGGGTAATTTGATCAGTAACGCATAGGTAGCAATAACCATAGCAACGGCGAAATGCACCGGTGTTTTGAATCCATTGCTGATGGAGGCGCACCAACTCAATCCGAGTAAGAGCAACAGCAGGCTAAAGCCTTTGTCTTTACGCCGCATCAAAAGCCCAAAGAGCACTGCTAATAAAAACCAAACTTGATACAACCAAGCCTTGACCGTATGGTAAGAATCTGGGTTGAAAAAGAGGTAGATCAAATACCCAACAATGGCTAAATTTAGCACGACATAGCTGGCCTGAACCGGAATCCGTTTTCTGAAGAAATAAAGAATCCCTCCCAGAGGTATTAACCAAAGCGCCTGACTTTTAAAGGCCAAGGCGTAACTTTTAAATCCTGCTTTATAGAGGGAGCGGCCGCTGGTAAAACTAAAGGTCTGGGCATAAAAAGCGTCCCATGCGCCTTGACTGAGAAGTAAGCCTGCAAAACATCCAGCGAAAAACAAACCAAATCCAACGAGAATAAAGAGCTTTTTAAAATCTTTCTGCAAGGCCAAATAGCTCGCAATCATCACCGGGAAGAAGTAAAAGGATTGCTTGCTCAGCACGCTTAGGGCGATAAAAAATGCGGCAAGCGCAATTTGATACCAGCGCTGATAGCTCAATAAAATATAGAGTCCAATCACTCCAAAAAACACTCCGTCTATAGTGTTCCAGGGCATGGGTGGATAGTTGTGGATGGTCACCACCGCAGCAAGCGCGGAGAGAAAATAGCGCTCTTCACTAGTGAGATTAAGCCATTGTCTGGAGACCAGTTTGACCGCTAAGAACGAAAAGCTAAAGACCTGCACAAAATAAAAGCCTCGGTTGAGCAAATAAGCGTGATCCTCAGTCACATAAAGCAATAGGGAATGGAAGTAGGGCGGTAGTGCAGGTTTTATGTAATAAAAATCAAGATGCGGAAAGTAACCGTTATACATGGACCAAGAGATTCCAAAAATGGAACCCATATCGCCATTTTCCAGTCCGTAGGGTGTATAGAAAAGCAAATAGCCAATAAGGCAGCACCAAAAAAGGATTTTGAATGTGTTTTTAAACCAAAAGCCAGATTGCAGCTGTGTAGATTGAGCCATATTAGACGGTCTTTTGAACCACCTCAAAGATCTGCTGCTCGTCACACTTTAAGGTTTTGGACGGGTATTTTAAGATCAGGGCGTAATCATGCGTAGCCATTAAAATGGTGTTCCCGTTCTTGTTGATCTCTTGCAGCACTTCCATAACTTCTACGGAGGTCTGTGGGTCTAAATTCCCAGTAGGCTCGTCGGCCAAAATGATCTCAGGTTCGTTTAATAGGGCCCGCGCAATGGCAATGCGCTGTTGTTCTCCACCGGAGAGTTCATAAGGATATTTGAATGCCTTGGTTTCCATGCCTACTTTAGAAAGAACAGCCTCAATGCGTTGGTCCATTTTAGGTTTATCCTTCCAACCGGTAGCCTTAAGGACAAACATCAAATTCTCTTTGACCGTTCTGTCGTTGAGCAGCTTGAAATCCTGAAAGACCACACCCAACTTTCTGCGTAAAAACGGAATGTCTTTTTCTTTGAGCGTGCTCAGGTCGTAATCGGCTACAAATCCTTCGCCTTGCTTTAAAGGAAGGTCTCCGTAAAGCGTTTTCATAAAACTACTTTTCCCAGAGCCCGTCTTTCCGATAAGGTATACGAATTCTCCTTTGTTTACGGAAAGGTCTACATCTTTCAGGATCAAATTTTGATTCTGAAAAATAGAGGCTTTAGAAAGTTTTACTACGGCTTCTGACATGAAACGATCGGGATTTTAGGCGTTGATACGAAAATACTGTTTTTGTGCTAAGGTCTTTAAACGGCTGCTGAGTTTTTTTGTAACAAAGTAACCAACAGGACGTTTGTTAATAAACAACGCATGAATTGCGAGAATGTTTATAACCCCTGAATAATTTAGCTGGAATCAGCGCGTTATTAGGATAAGTATCACGCTATCTTTATTGGCGTTTTAACCCAAAATCATGAAGAGATACCTCACCGTATTTTACCTATTTCTTATGCTGAGTGTGGGTAGTTTTGCCCAACAATCTGCAGTCTACACCAGTGATGACGTCACCTTTAAAAAAGCAGTTGCCCTTTACAATAACGGTCAGTATTTAGCTGCGCAGCCTTTGTTTCAACGTATTGGTCGTGAAGCCGAAGACGACGGCCTAAAAAGTGAATGTGCTTATTATGCTGCCAATTGCGCCGTACGCCTCAACCAACAAGGCGCGGATGCGATGATGGAAGCCTTTGTGGCGGATTATCCCACCAGCGTCCGCAGAAATTCTGCCTATATTGATGTGGCGGAGTATTATTTTGAGAACGGCAAGTATTCCTATGCCAGAAAGTGGTACGACAAGGTAGACGACACCCGTTTGAACCGTTCGGATCTGGAGCGCTTTTATTTCAACAACGGTTACGCCTACTTTAAAAGCAAAAATTGGGATGAGGCCAAGACCTATCTCAATCGAGTAGCGGATTCTAAGAACTACGGTTCTCAAGCAAAGTATTACCTCGGATTCATCGCCTATGAGAACGATGCCTATGAGGAGGCCAATGATTATTTTGATCAAGTCGGAGACAATCCGGCCTATAATGAAGAGCTGTCGTACTATCAGGCAGATATGAATTTTAAGCTCGGAAACTTTCAAAAGGCGATTGACCTTGGGAAAGAACAATATGATTCCGCAGCACCTAAAGAGCGTTCAGAGCTGGCCAAGATCATTGGCGAGAGTTATTTCAACCAAGAGAAATACGCCGAAGCCATTCCTTACCTGCAAGAATTCAAAGGCCGTAGAGGCAAATGGAACAATACCGATTACTATCAGTTGGGTTATGCCTACTACAAACAAGGCCAATATGCAGAAGCCATCGCGGAGTTCAATAAAATTGTGGACGGCCGCAACTCCGTTGCACAGAATGCCTTTTATCACTTAGCCGAATCTTACCTCAAACTAGACAAAAAACAAGAGGCCCTCAATGCCTTTAAGAATGCTTCAGAGATGGACTTTTCTGCAGAGATCCAGCAAGATGCTTGGCTCAACTATGCTAAGTTGAGTTATGAGATCGGGAATCCATATACCAGCGTGCCGCAGGTGTTGGCGAGCTATATGGATACCTATCCAGATTCTGAGGCCAATGCCGAATTACAAACGCTGCTCATTGATTCCTACATCACCTCTAAGAATTACGAAGAGGCTTTGAATCTCTTGGAGCGTGAAAAGGATCCTGCTTCAAAGGCGGCTTTTCAAAAAGTAGCTTTTTATCGTGGGATTGAACTGATCCTGGATAATGAATACGCCGAAGCAGAAGGCTATTTGGATCGTTCGTTAACGCAAAAACTAGATGCGGCCTTTACGGCCAGAGCCACCTATTGGAAGGCGCAGTGTGATTATGAACTCAGCAATTATGCCGATGCCTTGGTAGGTTACAGACAATTCAGTCAATTGACAGGAAGTGCCGCAACCCCAGAATGGCGTGATTTCAAATATCACAAAGGCTATGTGCATTTTAAGTTGAAGGAATACGACAGCGCCATTGAAGACTTTAAAAGCTTCTCAGCTTCAACAGCCGATCTGGACCTTAAAAACGATGCACTCTTACGTTTGGGAGACAGTTATTTTGTGACCAGTAAGTACTGGCCAGCTATGGAGCATTACAATATGGCCATTGAAGGTGGGGTGCCGTCCACGGACTATGCGGAATTTCAAAAGGCGATTTCCTACGGTTTTGTAGATCGCAATCCGCAGAAAATAGAAGGCCTAAAGAATTTTGCGAGCAAGTATCCGCGTTCCGCATACAAAGATGACGCGCTTTATGAACTGGGCAATACCTACGTGAGTATTGACAATATTCCAGAAGCTATGCGTACCTACGATCAGTTGGTGCAGGACGTGCCGCAAAGTAGTTATGTGCCACGAGCACTTTTGAAAAAGGCTTTGCTTTTGGATAACGACAATAAATCTGATGAAGCCTTGGGTATTTTTAGAGCCGTAGTGGCTGATTATCCTGGAACACCAGAAGCTCTGCAAGCTGTTTCTTCTGCCAAGCTGATCTATATTGATCAGGGTCGTGTGGATGAATACGGTTCATGGGTTTCTTCTTTAGATTTTGTCGAGGTTGCTGATTCTGAATTGGACGACGCTACCTATAAAGCTGCAGAACAATCGTTCTTGGCCAACAATAAGCGCCAGGCGATCACCCGATTCAAAACCTATGTGGAAGATTTTCCAAACGGACGTCACGCGCTACAGGCCAATTTCTATTTGGGGCAATTGTACTACGGAGAACAAGAATATGCGGAGACCATTCCTCACTACACCTATGTAGTGGAACAACCGCGCAGCGAATACACCGAGCAAGCGCTTTCAAGACTTTCTCAGGTGTATTTGGAAGCTGAAGATTACGCCCAGGCCATTGGACTCTTGGAACAATTGGAGCAAGTCGCAGACTTTCCGGAGAACATCATCTTTGCCCAGTCTAATATTATGAAATCCAGTTATGAGTTGGATCGCTACGAGCAAGCGGTGACCTATGCAGACAAGGTATTGGACAATCCCAAGATCGACACCAAAGTAAAAAGTGATGCACAGATCATCATTGCGCGTTCTGCTTGGCAAACAGGAGATATGGATAAGGCCAAATCCGCCTATAATGAGGTCAATAAAATTGCTTCAGGATCACTTAAAGCTGAGTCACTTTATTACAAAGCATACTTCCAAAATGCAGACGAGGAGTACGCTGCCTCCAATGAAACAGTACAGATTCTGGCCAAGGATTATTCCGGTTACAAAGAATTTGGTGCCAAAGGCTTGGTAATAATGGCCAAGAATTTCTTTGCGCTGGATGACGCTTATCAAGCCACCTATATTCTGGAAAGTGTGATCAGCAATTTTGCCGATTATCCAGAAGTGGTCAGTGAGGCAGAAGCAGAACTAGCAACCATTAAAGCGGCTCAAGCCAAAACCAATGCTTCTGTAGAAACGGGAGGTACCAATTAATTCATCATCAATCTATTTCTAATGAACTTTTTTAACAGACTGATTGCGCTCAGTGCTATACTTATACTAGGGACCTACACTGCCCACGGGCAAGATGACGATGAGGAACAAACCCTCGATACCGAGGTAGTCAATGTGGTTCGTCCTTACAGTCCGAGTCTTTCTGATGCGTTTAAAATAAAACAGACTCCAGAGATCAACGATTCCATTACGAGTCAAAAACAAGACGTGACCTACGGCATCTATTCGGTGCCAGTGGCTTCTACTTTTACGCCAGCGAAAGGAACCGCTGTAGGCGTTGAAAAGGCGGAACGCGCCGCTTTGTATGACAATTACGCTACCCTAGGGCTAGGGAGTTATACCACGGCTCTGGCAGAGTTCTATTCCAGTTGGCAGTTGAGCAGAACGGATAACTTCGGGCTCTTTTTGCAACACAATTCGGCTCAAGGAGATATTGATGATATCCCTTTGGATGCCAGTTTTCTCGATACGGATCTGGCCCTGTCTTATACCTCCTTTCAAAGAGATCTGGGTTATGATATAAATTTAGATGTTACCCATCAGCTTTTCAATTGGTACGGGATCAATCAAGACCTTTCTTTCCCAGATGATGTAGTGAACGGTATTGATCCTACTCAGACTTATTTCAGCGCTTTTTTGAGCGGAGGTTTGACCTTAGAGGATTCCTACTTTAAGTCAGGCCGTGGAACCATAGGATTTTTGTCTGACAAGTTCGGATCCAACGAAATTAGAGCCATTTTAACGCCACAAATTGAACTCCCAATCACAGACTACCGTTTTTTGGTGGATCTGGATTTGGACTTTGTTTCTGGAAGTTTTGAACGTGGTTATTTTGACGACCAACCCATTGACTACGGATTATTGAATTTGGGAGTCAGTCCCGCGCTTGAAATTCTCAATGATGACTTGACTCTGTTTTTAGGAGCTGCCGTTTATATGGGCCAGGACATTGAAAACAGCGATACGGATATTTTTGTGTATCCACGTGTACGGGCTTCTTATAGACTTTTGGACGATACGGTTATTGCCTATGGAGGAATAGAAGGAGATCTCAATCAAAATTCCTATTACGATTTTAAAGAGACCAATCCTTTTGTATCACCTACCTTAATGATCGCGCCTACAGATCAACTCTACGATGCCTATTTAGGGATCAAGGGTAAATTCGCTGGTAATGTGAGTTACAACCTTCGTGGTGGGTACAGCAATGAAAACAACAAACCCTTGTTTTTGTCCAATCCGTATAAAGGAGCAAGCGCTGGTTTTGAAGGTTATGAGTTTGGCAACTCCTTCCAAGTGGTCTATGACAATGTAGAAACGCTCAATTTCTTTGGAGAGCTAAAAATTGCCTTAACCGAGAAAGCGACTTTTGGAGTAAGCGGAAATTACTTCGGCTACACAGGAGAACTCACAGGGAGCAATCCTTGGAACTTACCGGAATTCACAGCCAATGCCTCGGTTGACATTCAGTTTAGCGAAAAGTTGTTTGCCGGAGCGAGTCTGTTCTTTGTGGGAGAGCGCCAAGATGTATTCTCAGATACTTTTACCAACACGCTCCCAGTAGTGGTCACTTTGGATAATTACTTTGATGCCAATCTTTACGGAACTTACCGCATCAATGAGCGCGTTTCTATCTTTTTACGTGGTAACAATTTGGTCGGAACCAACTATCAGAAATGGTATAACTTCCCGGTTCAGGGATTGCAAGTGCTCGCAGGCGCTACCTATAAATTCAATTGGTAGTACTGCGGATTTGATCCGTTAAAGGCATTGACAGATACGCGGGTATTGTTGTATTTTTATACAAAATAACCAACCATGCGAATCCTATCCCTATTGCTTGTTTGTAGTCTGATCTCTTGTAAGACCGAACCTGAAAAGATCTCTGCAGAACTTATCGTCACCAATGCCAATATCTATACCGTAGATGAGCAATTCCGAACGGCCAATGCTTTTGCTGTAGGTGAGGGTGGAGTCATTCTTGGCGTCGGAGCCGATTACGATATCACGGCGGAATTCGAAAGTGAAAATATATACAACGCAGAAGGGAAGACCATAGTTCCTGGGCTTATTGATGCGCATGCGCACCTGCTTAATTTAGGAGTGGGGATGCAAGAAGTAGATTTGGTGGGTACCACCAGTGCCACCGATGTGATTGCTCGTGTTAAGGCCTTTCAGAAAGAAAATCAACCTATTTTTCTAAGCGGACGCGGTTGGGATCAAAACGATTGGGAAGTCAAAGAATTTCCAACCAAGGAGCTTTTAGACGACGTTTTTCCCGATGTTCCTGTTGCCTTAAGACGTATTGACGGTCATGCCTTATGGGTCAATTCCAAGGCCTTAGAAATGGCGGGAGTTACTGCCGACACCAAAATGTCTGGTGGAGAAGTGATCCTTAAAGACGGGGAGCCTAGTGGAATCCTTGTGGATGCGCCCATGCGTTTGGTAGATGCGGTGCGTCCGGAAAAGAATTCTGCCTTTTATATTAAGTCTTTGAAAGATGCAGAAGATTATTGTTTGTCCT
>NZ_JABSPU010000071.1 GCF_013214815.1 Gilvibacter sp. | reverse complement strand
CAGAGGCAGATGGCGTCCTCCCGATACGAGAGGGGCTGTACTATGATGAGTCTCAGCACCCCATCCGTTGTCGTAAACGTTTACAGTAACGTCGGTGGCGTTTGTTCCCCAAGGTCCAAAGGATTCTTGTTCCTCTTCAATAACGATAAGTCCGTTATCATCAACGGTCTCTGCTGAAGTGTAACTGTCTATATCTGTGAAAATATCTGCCTGATCGGAGATATTAGAGATTTGAGCACTCTTGGTGCCAAAGTATTGTTTGTAGTAGTTGCTGTTGGCATTCTGATCTGCAGCCGCAGTCTGAGCGCCAGTATTGTCTGAAGGTACTCCCATTGTTCCAGTGGAGTAAATGCCGTCTTCTGAGTAGGATGCATTTTGGTAGGTTCCGCAGGAGGTTAAAAGCAGTCCAAAAAGGCCAACTAGGGTCCAGTTGAAGGGCTTTTGCAGGAAGGAAGTAACTCTTTTCATAGCAACATAGTTTTAATTGTTGAACATTATAAAATTAATTAGTTTTGCCAAGATTAACTAATTGCTGTAAAAAGAGCAATTTCTATGCCAAACTCAGGAAATGGGAAAGAATTTAACAAGTAGAAGCGAGGATTATTCCAAATGGTATAACGAGCTAGTAGTGAAGGCCGACTTGGCTGAAAACTCCGGTGTTCGAGGATCTATGGTGATCAAACCCTATGGTTATGCAATTTGGGAGCGCATGCAAGGCGAATTGGACCGTATGTTCAAAGAAACAGGTCACAAGAATGCCTATTTCCCGCTATTCATCCCAAAGTCTTATTTCTCTAAAGAAGCCAGCCACGTAGATGGTTTTGCTAAGGAATGTGCGGTGGTAACGCACTATCGTTTAAAGAATGCTGAGGACGGTAGCGGAATTGTAGTAGATCCTGATGCGAAGTTGGAGGAGGAGCTGATTGTTCGTCCTACCTCTGAGACCATTATTTGGGATACTTATCGCCGTTGGATTCAGTCTTACCGAGATCTTCCTATTTTAGTGAACCAGTGGGCTAATGTGGTGCGTTGGGAAATGAGAACACGTCTGTTTTTGCGTACTGCGGAGTTTTTATGGCAAGAAGGGCATACGGCTCATGCCACCAAAGAAGAAGCTATTGCTGAGGCAGAACAGATGATGCATGTCTATGCGGAGTTTGCTGAGAAATTTATGGCAGTTCCTGTAGTTAAAGGAACCAAGACAGAAAGCGAGCGCTTTGCGGGAGCCTTGGAGACCTATTGTATTGAAGCTTTGATGCAAGATGGTAAGGCGTTGCAAGCGGGAACCTCTCACTTTTTAGGGCAGAACTTCGCCAAGGCCTTTGACGTTCAGTTTACCTCCAAGGAAGGCAAGCTGGAGCACGTATGGGCAACCTCTTGGGGAGTGTCTACCCGTTTGATGGGAGCGTTGATCATGACGCATTCTGATGACAATGGATTAATACTACCGCCATCTTTGGCGCCAGATCAAGTGGTGATTGTACCTATATATAAAGGAGAAGAGCAGTTGGCTGCGGTAAGTGAAGTAGCTCATAAGCTGCAAGCAGATCTTAGAGCTGCTGGAGTACGCGTACATTATGATGATCGTGATACCCACAGACCGGGCTGGAAGTTCAGCGAGTACGAACTTAAAGGAGTGCCGGTGCGAATCGCCATTGGTCCAAAGGACATGGAGAACGGTACGGTAGAGATTGCCCGTAGAGATATCTTTAAAAAAGAGATTATTGCGAACGATCAAGTGGTAAGTACGGTTACAGGACTGTTGGAGGAGATCCAAAACGGCTTGTATGACCGTGCAGTTGCTTATCGATCGGAACACACTACAGAGGTAAATAGCTACGAAGAGTTCAAAGAAGTGCTTAACGGTAAAGGCGGATTCATTTCGGCCCACTGGGACGGAACCGCAGAAACTGAAGAGCGTATCAAACAAGAAACCAAGGCAACCATTCGTTGTATTCCGTTGGATGCCAAAGAAGAAGCAGGCAGCTGTATCTACAGCGGAAAACCGTCTGCGAGAAGGGTTTTATTTGCGAAGGCTTACTAGGGAAGAAAAAATTTTCAGTTCCTTCAAAAAAAGTTTTGCATAATATTGCGACAATAAAAAATAGTTGTATTTTTGCATCCGCATTTGAAACCAAATGGCCCGTTCGTCTAGGGGTTAGGACGCCAGGTTTTCATCCTGGTAACAGGGGTTCGATTCCCCTACGGGCTACTAATTAAAAGTAGAAAATGGCAAATCATAAGTCAGCTTTAAAGCGCATCAGAAACAGCGAGACCAAACGTCTACGCAACCGTTACCAGCACAAAACGACTCGTAACGCAATGAAGCGTTTGTTTGAAACTACCACTAAGAAAGACGCAGAGAAAATGTTCCCTGCCGTTGCCTCTATGGTAGACAAATTGGCCAAGCGTAACATTATTCACAAGAATAAAGCCGCTAACCTTAAATCAAACATGGCGAAGCACGTAGCTTCTCTATAAAGAAAACTACTTTTCGGTATTAGAAACCCCCAAGCGAAAGCTTGGGGGTTTTATTTTTATTTGCTTTTTTTCCTTCACACTTTTTTCTTGATAAAAAAGTGTGCAAAAAATCAAGTCGCTTAGAATGTCATTTAGCACCTTGTGCTAAACCCCTCGGTTTTTCTGAGTCGCAGGACGCTCTGCGTCCTTTAAGCGAACTCGCACCGAACAAACCTCGGTTGCCATGTAAGCGACGGTTTTTTAGCTGCCAGCTTGTTTTCTAGCAGGCTCGTGAGAGAGTCGCGGATTTGATTACATGCTAGAGTGTATCAAAAGAAATATTGAAGTGTGATCAATTGAGCTTCATTTCTCTTATTTCTTCTTCTTTGAGAACTTTCCAATTGGAACAGAGAAAGTGGCCCGAAACTACGGTGTCATTATCAAAGTAACCGAAATCTTCGTTTAATCTTAAGTTATAGCTTCCGAATATATCTGAGGCTATTGAATAGTGCATCTTAGAAATTGCAATTTGATATTTGTTTGTTTCGCTTTTTTTAAAGTGTTGTCCGTTGTATTCTGGCTCAGTTGACTTAGAAAATAACTCAATGCTTTCTATTAGTTCATCTTTAATTTGGATTGTTAGAAACTTAAATTGACCACTGATATCCTTTAGATCGCGTGCCATAAACGCTGCAATTTTGCCACCTGAATTATCTACGATTCCAATCGAATCTAATTCACTTTGATTCGGAATTCCTGAGATTATTTGAATCTTTATAGTATTGTTCTTCACACTTTTCTCACAGTAGCAAAGAGCTCCTATTGATCTTTCTATCTCAGAGTTAGATACTATCTGAGTAAGTGATTGTAGGTAACTTACTTTGCTCGTATCGATGGTGAAGGTGCTTTTGAATGTAATTTCAGATTTATCAAGTACGTGTTCCTGAGAATCTAGTTTATAATCTGAGTGGCCTTTTATGTTCTTTTCACAACCTAAGAGAATGGTTAATGAGGTTAGGATATAGATGGTTTTCATAATCCCAAAAGAGCAACTATTGTGCCTTTATTTTTAACGGCCCCTTCTGCACAGCGTCTGTATATGAGCAAAGATCGCTTCGATGTCGCGCTTTAAGTCGCAGAGCGAAGCGCGACTCAGATTTTGCGAATGGTTTGGCGCGACTTCGTATCTTTTTCAACGCAGGAGCGCCAAAACAGACTTTGAAGGGGCTAGACTTTTTTGCGGTGCTTCGTGAAAATGTCCACTGGACATTTTGTACCACCAATTTGGCGATGAAAAAAAGTAGGAGAAAGGGATCAAGGCCCTCGCCTTGAAAATTAAAAGCTCACCGTTTAACCACCTTAGTAGTAAAAACTTCTTTGCTTGTGGTGATCTCTAAAAAATACACGCCACTGGCAAGGGCTGAGATATCATATTGCCCAGAAGGGTTGTAGGTCAATTTACGCTGCATTCCGCTAAGGCTGTATAGTTTTATTTCACTGTCTGCTGCTAGGGCTTTGTTGATCACAAAATAATCTGAAGTAGGGTTGGGGTAAACCTTGATTGGTGATAAACGCTGTTCATTAACGTTTAAAGTGGTTGGTGTAAAATACAGGTAAAAGCCACTGCCAAATCCAAGGGTTAAAAGAGGTTCTCCGTCTGAGCCAGTTGTTATGGAATATTCGTATTCTAGAAGGGGAACTGGAAGGTTGAGTTGCCAGAAATAAGCATCCTCATAATTGTTTTGACTCTCTGAGTCACAAGTGTTGTCTGTAGCTGAAAACTCGGGAATGAAAATACTTTCTAAACCAGTTCCAACACCTACAGAAAAACTGCCTGTAAATGAATTGCAAGCTCCAAAGCCTTCAAAGCTAAGGTCTGAATTTACTTTTAAATAAGGTGTTATTGCCGGACTTACATCTTCCGTATAGGCCGTAGGTAGTAGATCTCTATCTATAGCAATTAACCCCCAGGTATTCACCAGCTCAGGGTCGTAATCTTGTGCAGCGGCATTTCCCCATAGACCAATGACAATTACAGTTAGTAAAAGTTTATTCATAGTGTATTAATTGTGGGGAGTCCCTTAAAACTACGAAAATCAAAGCCAAATAAAAACTCCGCCGCTACGCCGCGCCACTGAGTACTGTCTGTTACGAGTCCGTGCAATAGCGGCAGGAGCCGCGCACGGCTCAAGAAGTACGAAGGGTTTTGCCAAAGGCAAAAGGCGCATCTGTAGCGGCTAGACCTTTTGGTCACTTTTACGGCAATGGTAAAAGTGACATAAAAAAGGTGAGCAGCCCTCGCTGCTAAATAGAAGATTAGATAAAAGCAAAAAGATAAACACCCCGCGCAAGCGATCGCAGCGGCATCCTTTTTATGGAATAAAAAGATATAGCGAAGAGCGCGTTGCCGCCTGCGGCGGCATGCGCAAAAAAAAAAGAGCCTTGCAAAAAACAAGACTCCTTCTTTGAACTATAATTAAGATTTTTCTAGGCTACCCATTCATAGAAATGAGGAACTCTTCATTAGATCGGGTTTGCTTCACGCGGTCTAAAATGAATTCCATGGCCTCTACCGGGTTCATGTCTGCCAAATATTTGCGCATTACCCACATGCGTTGAATAACGTTTTCGTCTAGCAAGATGTCATCACGACGCGTAGATGAGCTCATTAGGTCAATGGCCGGGAATATTCTTCGGTTAGAGATACGTCTGTCTAACTGCAGCTCCATATTACCGGTTCCTTTAAATTCTTCAAAGATCACCTCATCCATTTTAGAACCAGTTTCTGTAAGTGCTGTAGCAATGATACTCAAACTACCGCCGTTCTCAATGTTACGGGCTGCACCAAAGAAACGCTTTGGTTTGTGTAGGGCGTTAGCATCCACACCACCAGATAGGATCTTACCAGAAGCAGGCTGTACCGTGTTGTAGGCTCGTGCTAGACGCGTGATGGAATCCAAAAGGATCACAACATCGTGTCCACACTCAACCAAACGCTTCGCCTTTTCAATAACGATGTTTGCTACGCGTACGTGTTCTGAAGCTTCCTTGTCAAAGGTAGAGGCAACAACCTCTCCGCTAACGTTACGCTGCATATCAGTAACCTCTTCCGGGCGCTCGTCAATAAGCAGTACAATTTGATATACCTCGGGGTGATTCGCTGCAATGGCGTTGGCAATGTCCTTAAGGAGCATTGTTTTACCCGTTTTAGGCTGCGATACAATCATTCCACGCTGACCTTTCCCAATAGGAGAGAAGAGGTCCATGATACGCGTTGAGATAGTCGCTTGCTTGTCTGCGATATTGAATTTCTCTTCTGGGAAGAGTGGTGTTAAGTGCTCAAAAGATACGCGGTCACGCACCACATTTGGGCTCAGGCCGTTGATCTTGCTCACTTTGATCAGTGGGAAATATTTTTCACCTTCTTTTGGTGGACGTACTTCTCCAAGTACGGTATCTCCAGTTTTTAATCCGAACAAACGGATCTGTGACTGCGATACATAAATATCATCTGGAGACGACAAATAGTTGTAATCGCTGGAACGCAAGAAACCGTAGCCGTCTTGCATGATGTCTAACACACCTTCGCTTTCAATGATGCCTTCAAACTCAAAGTCTGGCTCGCGGTAGCGGTTGCGATTGTCCTTATTGCCGTTGTTTTGATTCTTTTGGTTCTTCTGGTTACGCCCGTTATTGTTGTTACGGTTGTTATCCTTCTGACCTTTGTTCTTATGGTCTTGACTCTTATTGTTGTTGTCCTGACCTTTAGAATTGTTGTTGTCTTTCGCGTTGTTTTCTTTGCCTTTGTTGTCGTCTTTCTGCTGATTCTTCTGCTGATTGCGACGGTTGTCTTGGCGCTGGTTCTGCTTTCCGCGATTGTCTTGTTTCTTGTCTTGAGCGTTGTTCTGCTCTTTCTTAGGAGCTGGTTTTTGCTCGCTTTTTGGGGCTTGTTCTGCAGGTGCTTCGGTCTTAATTGCCTTAACAGCCTGAGGATTTGCTGCCTGGTAGTCTAAGATTTGGTATACCAGGTCTAATTTCTTTAAGCTTCGGTACTTGGGGACACTAAGCGTTTTTGCTAACTCCTGAAGTTCGGGTAGCTTTTTTGTTTTTAATTCAGAAATATCAAACATCTGAGGATAGAATTAATAGAATGTAATGAATGATGAATTTTCGTCGAAGAGAAAATCGTAAAATGTCTTGGAGAATAAGGAGTCGTGTGGTCTCAACTCCGAATTGATACTGCAATAATACAAATATATTTTGTTTAAATACGCACCCTCGATAAAAAAAGAAACATTATTTTTGCCCTCCAAACACGTATAAAAAGGATGTTACAACGCATACAAACCGTTTATATGTTGTTAGCGAGTTTAGCGCTAATAGGACTCTATGTTTGGTTTCCTGTAGTTGCTGACAACGCTGGCCAAGTATTGGTTTCCAAAGATGAACTTTTGGTAGCAATACCTATGGCCCTCGCAATACTCGTTGTTGCGATTTCGATCTTTCAATACAAAAAGAGACAGTTGCAGTTTGTGCTCAACAGACTGGCAATACTGTTGAACTTTTTTTTACTAGGAGTTTTCGTGTATCGTGCCCTAAGTGTATCCGGAGAGGCAATTGCTTCAGAGAAGGGTATTGGACTGCTCGTACCTGTCGTTTCTATCGTTTTTCTGGCTTTGGCCAACAAAGCCATCAGACGGGATGAGGAGCTCGTAAAATCTGCGGACCGTTTACGTTAAACCTATCATCTTAGTATATTAGTGGAAAGCCTTTGAGTATGCCAACTCAGAGGCTTTTTTGTTTTATCCCGAATGCTTCTTCATGCCTTCTGCTGCGGTCCGAGATCACTTCTAAAACCAACACTTTATTTTGCTTTTCATTGCTAACGTAGCGGTGCTACGCTTCGCCTTTCCAAAGCAATGGTTTTCATTGCGCTCTCTAACCTCGCTTAGAAGTCCTTCAGAGCATTCGGGATTTCGATTTAAAATTTACATAGATTTTTAGGGCGCATGCCGCGGTCGCGGCACCGGGCTTTCACTACTCGCTATTTGCTCAGCAAATGAGCTCAAACAGGCCGCTCAATCCCTTACGCAGGGTAATTATTTTTAATTGTAAATATTGCTTAGATATTCGCGGAGAAGTCCGCGTACCTTTTATGTTACTTTTTTCATCGCCAAAAAAGTAACCAAAAAGTCTAGCCGCGCTTAGAATGTCATTTAGCACTTCGTGCTAAACCCCTCGGTTTTTCTGAGTCGCAAGACGCTCTGCGTCCTTTTTGCGAGCTCGCACCGAACAAACCTCGGTTGCCAAGGTAGCGCGGCGGGTTTTTACTACTTGCGGGTGGCTAGGTTTTCAAAAAGGAGTGCGTGTCGCTAGACCTTTTTGGTCCTTTTTCCGGCAATGGGAAAAAGGACATAAAGAACAAAATAAAAATATTGGACTAGTCTTGATTTAGAAGACCGAATTGAAAGTTAGCGCTTCATTTCTATTACTTCAAGATTAGAAATCTTCTCCCCATCAATCTCAAAGCGAAGCATAGTCCTTACTTTATGAAACCCATGCTTTCCAGCGGCTCCTGGGTTCATATGCAGCAATCCTAATTTCTTATCGGGCATGACCTTTAAAATGTGCGAATGCCCGCAAATAAAGAGTTTTGGAGGGTTGCGGTAGATCTCTTCACGCACCCGACGGTCATAACGACCGGGATAGCCGCCAATATGCGTAATCCAAACGTCCACGCCCTCACACATAAAACGCAGGTTTTCCGGATACTCTTGACGCGCTTTTGCGTCATCGATATTGCCGTAGACTGCCCGTACTGGTTTTGCGGTAGCCAAGGTATCTGTCACGCCTAAAGAACCTATATCGCCAGCATGCCAAACCTCGTCGGCCTGCGAAGCGTATTCCAAGATTCGATCATCGATATAAGAATGGGTGTCTGAAAGCAGTAGGATTTTGGTCATGGGAAGCCTTATCTTTGCAACTGTAAAAGTACGAGAACTTGCGGTATTTTTTAGAAATAGCATTTGACGGAACCGATTTTCACGGTTGGCAACGCCAGCCCAACGCCAGCAGTGTACAAGAGGCCTTAGAAGAAGCCCTGCGCTTGGTGTGCAAGATCGATTCGGGTATCGTTGGGGCAGGTCGAACAGACACTGGAGTGCATGCCGCACAGATCATGGCTCATGTGGATTGTGATTTTGCTTTAGAACAGGATCCATGGCGAGATAAGCTGAATAGTTTTTTGCCACCCTCGATCGTCATAAAATCCATCCGCCAAGTTCAAGATGATGCCCATGCCCGTTTTCAAGCCACGGGAAGAACTTATAAATATTATATCAGTCTGGGGAAGAATCCGTTTGCAGTTCAGTTCAGTCACAGCTTGCATAGAACTCCAGATATAGCGGCCATGAATGAGGCGGCAAAGCTCCTTTTGGGGACTCAAGATTTTCAGTGCTTCTCTCGTTCTAATACTGACGTAAAAACCTATATCTGTGACCTCAAAGAAGCGTACTGGGTTCAAGAAGGGCAGCAGCTCGTATTTACCATCACAGCCGATCGTTTTTTGCGCAATATGGTGCGAGCAGTAGTGGGGACATTACTAGAAGTAGGCTATGGCAAGCGCGCTATTGATTCCATCCCGAAACTCATCGCCTCAAAAAATAGGGGTGAGGCAGGTGCATCAGCTCCGGCAAAAGGTTTATTTTTACACGAGGTTAGCTACCCTGAAGCCCTTTACAAATCATGAGCGAAAAATCCGGAAAGGCATTTGATTTCAAACTCTTTAAAAGACTGTTAGGTTTTACTAAAGCCTATCGGTGGATCTTTTATTTTGTAGCCATATCTGTGATTTTGATGTCGGCTTTGGCCGTGGCACGCCCTTATGTGCTAAAGGTCGCTATTGATGAATCTATCATAGGAAAAGACTCCGAAGCCTTATTGACCTATGTGCTGATTATGGGCGGGATCCTCTTTTTGGAAGTCTTGTTTCAATTCGCCTTTATCTTTTATGCCAATTGGCTGGGGCAAAGTGTGATCCGAGACATTCGCGTAAAGCTGTTTCAGCATATGTTGCGTTTTAAAATGGCCTATTTTGATAAGAGTGCCGTTGGACGTTTGACCACACGTGCGGTAAATGATATTGAGACCATTTCCAGTATTTTTTCACAAGGGCTGTTTATGATCATTTCAGATCTGCTGAAAATGGGCGTGATCATGGGCGTGATGCTGGTCATGAGTTGGAAGCTGGCACTGATCGTGTTTGCCATTCTGCCTATTCTAGTCTATGCAACACGGGTATTCCAACGCGCTATGAAATCAGCATTTGAAGAGGTGCGTACCCAAATTGCCGATCTCAACAGTTTTGTGCAAGAGCGTATTACGGGGATGAAGATCGTTCAGCTCTTTGCGCGTGAAGAAACGGAATACAAAGCCTTTCACGCCATCAATGAAAAACACAAGAAGGCTTGGATCAAGACCGTTTGGTACAATTCTATCTTTTTTCCTATTGCAGAGATCGCTTCTTCCATTGCCATTGGTTTAGTGGCTTGGTACGGGGCTCGTGACATTTTTGAAGGCGGAGCTATTACGGTTGGGATCATCACGGCATTCATTCAGTTCTCACAAATGCTGTTCCGTCCGCTAAGACAGATCGCAGATAAGTTCAATACCCTCCAAATGGGAATGGTTGCAGCCAATCGCGTATTTGCAGTATTGGATACCGAGGCGCAAATAGCCAATGAAGGTTCTCAGCAGTGGCAGGATGCCAAAGGCGAGATCGCGTTTAAAGATGTTCGCTTCAGTTATATAGAAGATGAAGAGGTGCTTAAAGGTATTTCCTTTGCCGTGCAGCCTGGAGAAACGGTTGCCATAGTAGGAGCGACTGGGGCTGGTAAATCAACCATCATCAATCTGTTGTCGCGTCTTTACGAGCGCGATTCCGGAGTCATTGCAATAGACGGTATGCCAATTGAAGAATATAAGTTAGAGTCTTTGAGAAAAGGCATTGCCATTGTTTTGCAGGATGTTTTTCTTTTTGCGGATTCCATCTATAACAATATCACCCTAAATGATCCTTCTATCTCTGAAGAAGAGGTGATCAAAGCTGCTAAGGCTATTGGAGTCCATGACTTTATTGAAACCCTACCTGGCGGTTATCACTACAACGTAAAAGAGCGTGGGAGTATGCTTTCTTCTGGGCAAAGACAGCTTTTGGCATTTTTGAGAGCCTACGTGAGTCAACCGGATATTTTGATTCTGGATGAGGCGACTTCTTCTATCGATACCTATTCCGAAGAACTCATCCAAAAGGCAACAGAGAAGTTGACAGAAGGCCGTACGTCTCTAGTTATTGCTCACCGTCTAGCTACAGTGAAAAAGGCCGATACCATTATTGTTATGGATCAAGGTAAAATTGTTGAAAAAGGTTCGCACCAACAGCTACTGGCCATTGAAGACGGTTACTACAAAAACCTTTACGAGGTGCAGTTTATGGCAGAAGAGGCCGTGTAGTCTATGCGACGAAAGCGGTTCCAAAGACCAACATAAAGATCACCACAGCGATCACTAGCAAGATGTAAATCCCGATCCCGACAAGAATAAACAAAAGGGAGCGCCAGACAATACCCAAGAAACTCAGTTCAAACATCCGCTTATAAACATAGGCGCTAAACAAGAATTGAATTAAAATAACCCAATAACTCATTTTCATATAGTTTGCTCCAAAGGGCAGCAAAATAAGTACGGGCAAGGTCATCGCCAAACTCAACCAAGATTGGGTATAACCCACGATCACAATATGCTTTAGGTAGGAATAGGCCTTTTGTTTAATGAAAGTAATCTTCGCTAATAGCGCATAAATAGGAATCATTAAAATATACAAGATGGCCTGATACTCCATCCACCACATATTTTCAGTGGGATCTTGTTGTTCCATGTTTTGAAAGAACGGATTGTCCTTTGATGATTCGCCCATAGCGTCAATCATCCACTGCATGTCTAAGGATTCAGGATAGATGTTCCGAATCACAAAAATCATCAATCCACTCGCTGTGATCGCAACGGCTAACCAATTGGCCAAGTTCATATGGCGTTTGCGAACCCCATCTATATATCCATCAATAACCTCTTTAGGTCTGAGCAACATATCGCGGAAAGTCCTTACCAACAGGTTCCGATCTAAATTCAAGAAGCGTTCCTCAAAATCTTGAGTGACGTATTTAAACGTAAAAGGTTCAAGTATGACGCGTGCTCCACAATGGTTGCAGAACTGTGCTCCGTGTTCTAGGGGTTCGTCGCAGTTTTTACAATTCATGAGGTTAGCTTAAATCGGTTCTGATCAGTTCACCCAAGGCTTCAAAATTCTCATAAGCGATGAATTCTCCATCTTTTATATAACTGATCTGTCCGTTCTCTTCAGATACGACCAGACACAAAGCATCTGTTTTTTCTGTAATTCCAATAGCCGCACGGTGTCTTAAGCCGAATCGCAGAGGAATGTTTCTGTCGTTAGAAACAGGAAGAATCACGCGCGTTGCGGTAATGGTATTACCTTCAATGACCATGGCACCGTCATGCAAAGGGCTGTTTTTAAAGAAAATGCTTTCAATGATGGGTTGATTCACCTCCGCATTCATACGGTCCCCCGTGTTCTTTACAAAGTCGAGGTTGGTGTTGCGTTCCATAACAATTAATGCTCCGGCGTATTGAGCTCCCATCTTTTTGCAAGCGGCTAAAATGTCTTGAACGTTGGTGCTTACCGCATCCCCACTGTTGTTGAGTTTGAATTGTTTGAAGAACTTTTTTCGAGCTTTGAAATTGGTGGATCCCACCATAAGCAGGAATTTTCTAATTTCCTGTTGAAAGACCACGATCAACGCAAAAACTCCAGCACCTAAGAATCCACCGAGGATCTTACTGAAGAGCTCCATTTCTAGGAGTTCGGTGAATTTCCAAACCGTGTAGAGAATCACGATCCCAATAAAGATGTTGATCGCAACGGTTCCTTTGACCAATCGGTAGAGGTAAAAAAGCAACGCCGCCACCAAGACGATGTCTACAATATCAATTACACGGATGTCTAGGAGGTTCAACGTTTTTGGCCTTTGCTTGTAAATTTAACAAATTAATGTTAAGTCAAAAGCCAGATTCAATCGCGGGATTCAATTAAGGCCTGATGCAGTTTTACACACTCCACGGCTGGGGCAACATCGTGTACTCTCAGAATGGCCGCTCCGCGATCTAAAGCCCAAGCATTCAGTGCTGTGGTCCCGTTTAAGGCTTCAGCAGCTGAACTTTCTAAAGTTCTGTAGATCATCGATTTTCTGGAAACTCCAGCCAGAATTGGGCAATCCAAGGCGCGGAGCAACTCCAATTGATCCAAAAGAGCGTAATTCTGCTCCACGGTTTTGGCAAATCCAAAACCTGGATCAATGATTACGTCATTGATCCCTAGCGCTTTTGCGCTGTGGAGCTGGGTGGCAAAGTAAGATTTGATATCTCGGATCAGATGATCATAGTCGGTAAGCGTTTTCATGGTTTGCGGCGTTCCGCGCATGTGCATCATGATATACGGCACTTGAAGTGCGGCAACTGTTTGGAGCATATTTTGGTCTAAATGACCACCACTGATGTCATTGATGATCGCTGCGCCGGCATCAATCGCTTGACGTGCCACCTCACTTCTAAAAGTATCTATGCTGATCAGGGCCTCTGGAAACTCCTTTAAGATAGCCTCAATGACGGGAAGAACGCGTCCAGCTTCCTCTTCAACAGAAATATCGTCAGCGCCGGGACGTGAAGAATATCCACCAATGTCCAGAAAGCTTGCTCCCTCTAATAGCATCTGCGCCGCGCTGTCTACAGCCTTCTCAACTTCAAAGTTCGTTCCGCCGTCGTAGAAGGAATCTGGAGTGACGTTGATAATCCCCATAACTTTGGGAATTTCAAAATCGATCAAGCGACCTTTACAGTTTATAGATTTCCAGTTTTTTGACATGGATGAAGTGGCTGTGTTTGTTCAAAATTAGGGCTATTCCAGCAATTTTTGCCGTGAATTCTAAAAGATTCAAAAAAGGCGTGAACTTTTCAATAATTTAAGCGAAATTTACGCAACCAATCCGATGTTTTTATGGCCCAAACAGCAATGCAATACGACGTGGTTATCGCACAGTGCAGAAGCTTGTTCATCAAGAAAATGAAAGATTACGGCAGTGCTTGGCGCATTTTGCGTTTGCCGTCTTTGACCGATCAGATCTTTATAAAAGCCCAACGCATCCGCAGCTTGCAACAAAACG
>NZ_JABSPU010000070.1 GCF_013214815.1 Gilvibacter sp. | reverse complement strand
TTCTGGAAAATCGACCTTAATCAAAACCCTCAACGGTTCCTTAACTCCTTTAAGCGGAACACTTCTTTTTGACGACCAAGAAGCACAAGACTTAAGCTCTGGCGAACGCGCAAAACTGCTCAGTGTGGTACTGACCAAGTCTCCGATTTCTCTAAATCTGAGTTGTTATGAGCTCATTGCACTAGGAAGACACCCTTAAACCAATAGGATGGGTATGCTCAACGATCAAGACAAGCAACGCGCATTATTGGCTCGTGCTATTGCTCAGAACACGCCATTGATCATCTTGGATGAACCCACAACTCATTTGGACCTGCATCACAAGTTTAAAATGCTCAAATTAATGCATGAATTGGCAGCAGAAGGCAAGACGATTATTTACGCCACGCACGATCTGGAACAGGCCTTGGATCTCTGTGATGAGTTATTGATCATTCAAGGGCAACAGATTGAAATGCACAGCCCGAAAGCAGCTATTGAAGCTGGGATCATTCAGCAGTTATTTCCAAAGGAAACCGTGGAATTCGACCCGGCAAACAAACGCTTTTTCCTCAATAAGTAAGGATTTATAAATTCTATCTTTCCGCAAGCTAAAAACTAAGAAAGTTCAAAAGGCTTCCCTATCTTTATCAAACTATGACAAGCGAAGTATTTTTATTTGTTTTACTAGCGATTCTCTGCATGATCTTTGGCGCGTTTATTGGCAGTCGCCTGGCACGACTTAAATTCAATGTCAGGACTGCAGCCTTAGAAGAACGCCTGCATCAGGAACATTTGCAGATCGAAAAATTGGACGAACAGTTCAAAAACGCCTTGTTGGATAAAGAAAGTCTGCGGGAAGAAAAAGAATTTCTAGGCAAGGAACTCACCAAGCAGAATGCCGCTTATGATCACCTGAAACAACGCAGTCTAGAGCAGCAGGAAGAGGTAGAAAAACTGCAAGAAAAGTTTGCCAAGGAATTTGAGAACTTGGCCAATAAGATCTTTGATGAAAACTCCAAAAAGCTCACCCATAGAAATAAGGAGAGCATTGAGACGATCTTGAATCCGCTGCAAGAAAAGATCAAAACCTTTGAGAAAAAGGTAGAAGATACCAACAAGGAAAACATTGTAAAGCACACCGAGCTCAAGCAACAGATCAAAGGGCTGATGGAACTCAACGAGCAAATGAGTAAAGAAGCCACCAACCTGACCAAAGCCTTGAAGGGCGACAGTAAAATGCAAGGGAATTGGGGAGAATTGGTCTTAGAACGCGTGCTAGAGAAATCTGGTTTAGAAAAAGACCGAGAATATTCCGTGCAGTCTAGTTTTACCACAGAAGACGGGAAACGAGTACTTCCCGATGTGATCATTCACCTGCCTGAGGGCAAAAAGATGATCATTGACTCCAAGGTGACCCTTACGGCCTATGAGCGCTTTGCTAGCGAAGAAGATGAATCGCAGCGCCCAGCACTACTCAAGGAGCATATCGGATCCTTAAAACGCCATGTGGATCAATTGAGCGAGAAGAACTATCAAAACCTCTATCAGATAGAAAGTCCTGATTTTGTACTGTTGTTTGTTCCCATAGAACCGGCATTTGCATTAGCTACTCAGGCAGAACCCACGCTCTACAATTGGGCCTTTGAAAAGAATATTGTCATTGTGACTCCCACTACCCTACTGGCGACCTTGCGTACCATTGACAGCATGTGGAACAATGAAAAGCAGCAGCAGAACGCCTTGGAAATTGCCAAACAAGCCGGTGCGCTTTACGATCAGTTTGTCAACCTAACGGATGATCTTTTGAAAGTCGGCAAACAGCTGCAAACCGTTACAGGTACTTATGAGACCAGCATGAAAAAACTCACTGGTCGCGGTAATCTGATCACCCGAGTGGAAAAGATCAAAAAGCTCGGAATCAAACAAACCAAGCACCTCAATGAGAACTTGCTAAAACGCGCAGAGTCTGATGAAACTGATTAAGATCATTGAGATTATGGGTTATGGCCTGTTCAGCTTTGTAATGTGGTGGGCAGGAATAAGTACGCTTATGGGTAAGAAGATGCAGTCAGTGATTGATTCCTATGGCGGAGCAATGAAATTCTTTGGAATCCTGGCGTTGCTTATAGCTTTAGTGCTCAGTTATATTACGGTCAAAAAGTTAAGAGAGTATCGCAAAGGAGATTTTACTTGAAACCAACCATCAAAACATAAAAAAGGCGCGGAAATAAAACCGCGCCTTTTCTTTTATATGTCCTAGAATTACTTGGTCAAGTACATCTTACGACGGGAGTACAATTCATAGAACTCATCGTCTTTAAGACTTTCAATAAACAGGATGGATTCTCCGGTACTCTTCATCTCTGGCCCTAACTGTTTGTTTACATTCGGGAATTTGTTGAAAGAGAAGACTGGTTGCTTAATAGCGTATCCTTCTAGCTGCGGATTGAATTCAAAATCTGACAGCTTTTTGTCTCCAAGCATCAGTTTGGTCGCGTAGTTCACATAAGGTTCTCCGTAGGCCTTAGCAATAAACGGAACCGTACGTGAAGCACGCGGGTTGGCCTCAATGATGTATACTTTATCATCTTTGATGGCGAACTGAATGTTGATCAATCCCACCGTATTTAATGCTAATGCGATCTTCTTAGTGTGATCCTTGATCTGTTGCATCACAAACTCCCCTAAGTTAAACGGTGGCAGGGTCGCATTAGAATCTCCGGAGTGAATTCCACAAGGTTCAATATGCTCCATAATACCGATGATATAAACATTCTCTCCGTCACAGATCGCATCGGCCTCTGCTTCAATAGCTCCGTCCAAATAATGGTCCAATAACAGTTTATTGTTCGGGATCTTACGCAACAAGTCAACCACGTGGGCTTCTAGATCTTGTTTGTTGATCACGATCTTCATTCCTTGGCCTCCAAGTACGTATGATGGACGTACCAAGAGTGGGAAGTCCAATTCATCAGCCAAGTCTAGGGCTTCATCCGCAGTTTCAGCCACTCCAAACTTAGGATAAGGAATATTGTTGTCTTTAAGCAAAGTCGAGAAACTTCCGCGGTCTTCTGCCAAGTCTAAAGACTTATAGCTTGTACCCATGATCTTGATGCCATAACGGTCTAACTTCTCAGCGAGTTTTAGCGCCGTTTGCCCTCCCAACTGTACAATAACACCTTCTGGCTTCTCATGACGAATAATATCATAGATGTGCTCCCAGAATACAGGCTCAAAGTAAAGTTTGTCTGCTACATCAAAGTCGGTAGACACCGTCTCTGGGTTACAGTTGATCATGATGGTCTCGTAACCTGCCTCAGAAGCTGCTAGTACTCCGTGTACACAGCAATAATCAAACTCGATCCCTTGACCGATACGGTTCGGTCCAGATCCAAGTACAATGATCTTCTTTTTATCTGTGACAGGACTGTCATTCTCTACAAAGGTCTCTCCCTCTGGAGAGGTCATGGTGTTTTCAAAGGTTGAATAATAGTAGGGAGTCTGTGCTTGGAATTCCGCAGCACAGGTATCTACTAATTTGTATACGCGACGAATATTCAAGTCTTCGCGCTTGTTGTAAACCTCACTCTCTAAACAACCCAGCATATGCGCGATCTGACGATCTCCATATCCTTTTTGCTTTGCCTCCAAGAGCAGATCTCTACTCAAGGAATCAATGGTGAAGTTTGAAATTTCTTTTTCGAGTTGATACAACTCCTCGTATTGCTTGAGGAACCACATATCAATCTTAGTGATCTCATGGATGCGTTTGAGTGGGATTCCCAACTGGATCGCGTCATAGATCACAAACACACGATCCCAACTAGCGTGGGTAAGCTTGTCAATGATCTGATCGTAGTTGGTATAGCCTTTCCCGTCAGCTCCCAGACCGTTTCTTTTGATCTCAAGCGACTGCGTTGCTTTATGCAATGCTTCTTGGAACGAACGTCCAATTCCCATCACCTCTCCTACTGCCTTCATTTGCAGTCCTAGGTTGCGGTCAGATCCTTCAAACTTGTCAAAGTTCCAACGCGGGATCTTTACGATCACATAGTCCAAAGTCGGCTCAAATAAGGCAGACGTGGTCTTGGTGATCTGGTTTTCCAATTCATCCAAGTGATAACCCATTGCCAACTTAGCGGCGATCTTTGCAATTGGATATCCAGTTGCTTTCGAAGCCAATGCAGAAGAACGAGAAACCCTCGGGTTGATCTCAATAGCGATGATCTCTTCCTCATCGTCTGGGCTAACGGCAAACTGCACATTACATCCTCCTGCAAAGTCTCCAATAGAACGCATCATGTGGATGGCCATATCACGCATCTTCTGGAAGGTTCTATCAGAAAGTGTCATAGCGGGAGCAACAGTGATGGAATCCCCTGTGTGAATTCCCATCGGGTCCATATTCTCAATGGTACAGATGATCACCACATTGTCGTTGCTGTCTCTAAGCAGCTCCAGTTCGTATTCTTTCCAGCCCATCATGGCCTTATCGATCATCACCTCATGTATAGGTGAGATCTCCAAACCGCGACTGAGTGCCTCATCAAACTCCTTCTCATCATAAACAATAGAAGCTCCTGCCCCACCAAGGGTAAAGGAAGCTCTAATACAGAGCGGGAATCCAAATTCTTGAGCAATTTCTTTTCCTCTTAAAAAAGAAGTCGCTGTTTCTTGCGGCGCCATACCAACACCGATCTCAGTCATCAGGTTACGGAATTGCTCACGATCCTCTGTAATATTGATCGCATCGATATTAACTCCAATGATCTCTACATCAAAATCAGTCCAAATACCTTTCTCGTCAGCTTCAATACAAAGGTTCAAAGCAGTTTGCCCTCCCATGGTTGGCAATACCGCATCAATTTGCGGATGCTCCTTGAGTATTTTTACAATGGATTTGGTGTTCAGCGGCAAGAGATACACATGATCGGCCATGGATGGATCCGTCATGATGGTTGCCGGGTTGGAGTTGATCAGAATGGTTTCGATTCCGTCTTCGCGCAGTGAGCGAAGTGCTTGTGATCCTGAATAATCAAATTCACAGGCCTGACCGATGATAATTGGCCCCGAGCCTATGATAAGGATGGACTTGATTTTTTCGTTTTTTGGCATGAATTCTCGCTGGTTTAAAAATCGTATAAAATTACGGCTATGTAGGCATAAAAAAAAGGTGTTGTTTAAAGAAACAACACCTTTTTATATACAGATTATCAACATTATTTTTTGTGACGTGCTTCAGAAGACACGGTTAATTTCTTGCGGCCTTTAGCACGTCTTGAGGCCAATACCTTACGGCCATTTACAGACGCCATGCGCTCTCTAAACCCGTGCTTGTTTCTTCTTTTACGTTTCGATGGCTGAAAAGTTCTTTTCATCGTCTGTTATCTTTAGTATCTTCTTGAATGTATTCTTATGACCTCTCTCAAAGTCGGCTGCAAATATACAATCATTTTTTTCTTTCACAAAGGCATGCTGAAAAACTTTTTTTCCTTAAAAAATTAGTTTCTTTGCACACTAATACTTCATCTAATGAATTTCTTCAAAACAACCCTGTTTTTGTTACTGATTTCGGCCTCCACAGCCTTTGGACAGCAAAAATTGGGATACAATCTTAAAAAAGGAGATCAATTCAATCTGACCCAGAAGTCTTTGCAGACCATTAAGCAGAGCATCACGGGTATGGAAATTGAGCTTGTGAATGATATTTACGCAGAATTTCTACTTACGGTTGTGGAAGTAAACAAGGATTCCTATATGATCGAATTTGAGTTTACCAATTTTGCTTATGAAATGCGTTCTGATACTATGGGGCCTATGCTATCGGTGGATACATCTTCTGAAGAATACGATGAAAACGATGTAACGCAAACCATCTTCAGAGGATTACTCAATGTTCCAATGACCTTTGAGATGCTTAAGACCGGACGCATCATTGATATCACTGGTGGTGATGCTTTGATCGACAATATGTTGAAGAAATCAGGCATAACGGATGAAATGCAATTGGCCGCGATGCGTCAAGGCATGGAAAAAGAATACGGCGGTCAAAAGATCGCTGCTGGATTTGAGCAATTCACCTATATCTATCCTGAAGGCAAAAAGCGCAAAGGAGATACCTGGGAAACAGAGATCGATGGTGACCTAAAAGCACAGCATGTTTGGACCTTAGAATCCTTCAATCGCAATATTGCAAATATTGTGGGTACGGCCGACATTCAAATGAATATTGATTCGGGAACCACTAAGATTCAATGTGAAGGAACACAGACCACACAGATCGTGGTAGACTCGGCACACGGTTTTATAACCAGTTACCACTCAGAATCTACTGCAGATGGAGAATCCTTTGCAGAAGCTTTAGGAGACGAAGCCATCCCAACCTCAATCACAACAATTACAGACTATACCATTAATAAGTAATGTTTAATAAGTATATAAAACTCGTATTGGCCGGCGCACTTGTTGCCGCTGCCGTTTGGCAAATGACCGAAGACTACATAGGCAATGGGATCATGTTGATCCTTTTAGCTGGTGTATTTGTGTTTCTTTACTTTAAGAACGAACTCATCTTACTGGCCTTCTTAAGACTGCGTAAGCAAGACTTTCCAGGAGCTAAAAAATGGTTGGATAAGATCAAAAACCCTGAGGCTGCTTTAGTGCGAAAACAACAGGGATATTACAATTACCTCAATGGGATGATGGTTTCACAGACCAATATGAATGAGGCTGAGAAATACTTCAAAAAAGCCATTAGCCTAGGATTGAACTTGGATACGGATCTAGCCGTGGCCAAAATGAACCTAGCTGGAATTGCCATGACCAAGAACCGCAGAAGAGAAGCGCAGGCCCTACTCACCGAGGCTAAAAAGCTGGACAAGCACAATATGTTAGGGGATCAACTCAAGATGATGCAGCAGCAAATGAAGAAAGGCGGACAGCCAAGACAACAGTTTCAGCGCGGCGGTAGAAGACGATAGAAGTAAGAAAAATACTTCTTTTATTGGGCTAAAAATTTGGTAATCAAGCGATTTTACTTAATTTACCCCCAAGAATCTACCCCTATCTGCCTATGGTGAAACTAATACACCTAGTGCTTATTCTCCTATGTACTAAGGCCTTCTCGCAAGGGACAGACCCTAGACGACTATTCTCCTACAAGATCAAAGAGCAACTTAAAGAGTACTCTTTAAATGCAGATAACGCCTATGAGCTCAAAGACTACGAGCGCGGCGCCTTCCTGTTCGATTCTTTAGTTAAACACGTGGTAGTGAACAGTTATATGGACAATTTCAAGTTCAAAAAACTGTCGGGCCGCACGGTCTACTTTCACGATTATAAAAAGCCAGTTTTCTTAATGACCTATGCGTCTTGGTGTACACCAGGGAACGGAGAGATCCCTGCGCTGAATAAGGTTGTAGAGCAGTATCATCCTTATATAGATTTTGTGATCTTATTCTGGAATACCAAAGCACAGGTTAAAGCGGTAGCTAAGGAGTACCACCCTAAAATGGACGTGGTTTATATTGATGAGACCGAAAACATTCACGATCACGTGATCATTAGTATGAAGCATAGCTTGGGCTTCCCTACCTCCTTCTTTATTTCGTCGGATAAGCAAATTTTAGACGTGCGCCGCGGGGTACTCCATCCCTATTCAGAAGAATATGAAGTCTCTTATTCTTTGAACTACGATGCCTTTCTAAAGGGTATCGCGCTCTTATTTACCAAGGAAGAAGCTCCCTATCCAGAATCCTTATTAGGACAGAACTAAGGGCTATTGCCCCATGCTATACACGCCCTCTTTAGGTATTGTAATGGTGTATTTCTTGCGTGAAGCGTTCTTGAGATAAGTATCTCTCAACCACGGATTGTGCAATTTCAAGATCTTGTAATTGATGTTGAATTTCTTGGCAAAAGCCGGCATATCCGTAATCGCAGAGTCTATCACTACCTCATAAGTCGGTATGGGCTGATACAGATCTTGATCTCTAAAGTTGAATCCGTATTTCTTCGGATTGCTCATGATCTCTTTAAAAGCAAGTATTCTAAAGAGATAACGACTGGTCTCATCGTTAAGCAAGAGGTCGTAATAGCTTCCGAATGCATCCTGACGCTTTTGTTGTTTGCTGATTCCGGCGTTACCTGCATTGTAAGCGGCGGCAGCCAAAGTCCAACTTCCAAAACGCTCTTTGGACTTTTTCAGATATTCTGCAGCTACCTTAGTAGAAAGCTCTAGGTTGTAACGCTCGTCAACGTAATCGTTGATCTCTAAACCGTATTCACGCCCGGTAGACTTTAAAAAGTGCCAAAAACCAGCAGCCCCAGCAGGAGAACGGTTATTTTGCAAGGCGCTTTCAGCCACAGCTAGATATTTAAAATCATCTGGGAGACCGTATTTCTTAAGTAGTGGTTCAATTACTGGGAAATATCGCTTGGCGCGCTTCATGATCAACAGCCCATTAGACTGCCAATAAGTGTTTACCAAGAGTTCACGGTCCATACGCTCACGAATGTCAGGATCATCCAGTGGAACTGCTTCTCCAGCAAAACTCATTTCATCCGGCAATGGCAAGGCGTAAATATTGTAATCATTGACAATCTTTACCTCTAAATTCTCATCGGTTGGCGCGTCTTGTACTGCATTGATCATCAAACCTCCGCAGCAAACTACCAACACCAACATTATCGTTTTGTAATACTTCTTCATGATTCACTAATTTTCCCAGAATAAAGATAGCAAATACGCGCAGTTAGCGCAATACTTAGTTTTTGTTTAACAGCTTGAGCAATTGCTGGGTTACTGATTTGGCCCGATAGATGACCATAGCATGAGTTCCTCCGGCCACTGTCGCTGCGCCCTGAATGTTTTTGATTGGAAAAACAATGTCCTTATCGCCGTGAATATGCGCCACTTCTGGATCTGGTGTTTCTCTAGGCCAGCAGATCATCATTTTTATTGCCCAATCCAAGTACTGCTTATTTCTGACTGATAGAAACTTATCGTAAAGCTCCAGACGTTTCTTAGAACGTGGACCAACAGCAAAGCGCTTTAGGTTTCTACTATTGACCACCAAACCCGTTGGCAACACCTGATAGAGTTTACTTTTTTGAGCCAAAGCAAATCTCTTGGGTAACTCCCCTCTTGATTTGACACTCGAAATAATAATGACTTTGGCTTCAGGCAAAAAAGCCTTCATCTCTTGAGCCATAACACCACCAAAGGAAACACCAACCAAATAACCGGCCGGTTCATCTACCCGGTCTGCCATGCGTTTGGCATAATCCTCTAGAGATTCCTCCTGATTCGGGATCATCCACTCCAAAATGATGACCTTAAAACGATCTGCTGGTAAATGGATGTTTTCAAAAATCTCGGGGCCGGCAGCCATGCCAGGGATCAGATATACATGTACAAGAGGTTGGTGCATCTGCGGTTTCTAGTTAAAAATCAGGGCAGAAAAAAAGAAAATTCGTACCTTTGCGTGGTAAAATTAGCAATATTTCTGATGAGATTTGCGAGCTTTTACAACAGATTTAACACCAATTAGCAGACTAACTAACTGGCTTATTATCAGCAGATAAATAAATGTGGTGTTCCATCTACTACCAACCCAAATTTTACTTATGCTGCGCGGTACTGGAATTTACTAACAGTTTCAGCGAGACCATCTGGTAATTTTAAAAAAATTGAAATGATGATTGAAGACGTAGAGATCAACGACAACGAATTCTTAAGACAATTTGAACTTGAGGTTGGTGACAACATGGCCAGAATTGAATATTCCCTTCAAGAAAGAAAGATCTTCCTTACCAAATACTTCATGCCAGAAGATATGGAGGAACAAGGCTTTCGTGATATTTTCATCAAAGCTGTATTTAAGGAAGTTGAGGATCGCAACATCCGCTTAGTTCCTACTAGTCCTGAGATAGCGTCATTTATGCGCAAAAACCGAAGAATCTATAAAGATCTACTCCCCGTAGGAATTTCTATCTAATCCGCGCCGGCCTCCCGGAGTATTTCAAAACGCACAAACCCTTCTTCATCAATCTCGCTCAGCTGTACCTGATGCAAGGTGTTGACTAGTGCCGGATCCCAAGGCATTCTAACTTTTACATAGTTTTCTGTGAAGCCGTGGATATAGCCTGATTTGTTCTCGCCTTCAAAGAGCACAGTGCGTGTGCTTCCCAATTGCGACTCGTAAAAAGCACGACGTTTTTTTACCGATAGTCCGCGCAACATTCGTGAACGTTTGGATCTTATCCTTTGCGGCACAGGATCAGCCATGCTGGCTGCCTCTGTATTGTCTCGCTCTGAATAAGTAAAAACGTGTAAGTAAGAGATATCGAGCTCGTTCAAGTAATTGTAAGTCTCCAAAAAATGCTCCTCCGTCTCTCCCGGGAATCCAACAATCACATCTACCCCAATACAAGCGTCAGGCATTACTTGGCGAATTCGCGCTACACGCTCGGTGTACAAAGGCGTCAAATAACGTCTTTTCATGCGTTTTAAAAGAGCATCGCTACCACTTTGCAATGGAATATGGAAATGCGGCACAAAGCTTTTAGAGCTCGCGACAAAGTCTATAGTCTCATTTTTAAGCAAGTTGGGTTCGATGGAAGAAATACGCAAACGGTGAATTCCTGGAACCTCATCCAAGGCCTTTACCAGATCCAAAAAGGTGTGTTCGTGTTTCTTATTGCCAAATTCCCCTTTGCCGTAGTCACCGACGTTTACACCTGTCAGAACGATTTCTTTAATGTCTTTGGAGGCGATCTCTGCAGCATTCTTCAAAACGTTTTCAAGCGTATCACTTCTAGAAATCCCCCTTGCTAAGGGAATGGTGCAATAGGTACACTTATAATCACAGCCGTCTTGAACTTTCAGAAAAGCACGGGTTCTATCACCAATAGCATAAGAACCGACGTAAAAGTCTGCCTCGTTGATCTCACAGGAATGTACTTGACCGTAATCATTTTTGCTCAGATCATTGATGTAATCTAAAAGCTTGAATTTCTCAGTGGCTCCTAAAACTAGATCCACACCGTGAACATCCGCTAATTCTTGTGGCTTGAGTTGCGCATAACAACCAATGGCAGCCACAAAGGCCTCCGGGTTGGATTTCTGAGCCTGTTTTACAATGGTTTTAAAGCGCTTGTCGGCGTTCTCAGTAACCGAACAGGTGTTGATCACATAAATGTCCGCAGGTTCGCCAAAATCAACACGCTCAAAGCCCTCCTGTACAAACCCTCGGGCAATTGTAGAAGTCTCTGAGAAGTTCAATTTACACCCCAAGGTGTGAAAGGCGACTTTCGGTTTCTTTTTATGTGCAACTTTTAAAGACAAATCAACAGGCTATTTTACTATCTTTATCAGCATATGCGTATGCAGATTCAGCGGGCAAAATTACAATTAAATTACAGGAACTTAAAATTAAAGGGCGGTATATCCCCGCTTAACTTTTTTGGGTGTTTACTGTTGATTTTTAGCCTGTTGAGTTGTGGAACCGAGTCCGATTCTGAACGCGATCAGCTCGTCTTTCGCTACAACGAACACAGCAATATTTCTTCTCTAGATCCCGCTTTTGCTCGCAATCCTGCCAATATCTGGCCGGCCAATCAGCTTTTCAACGGACTCATTCAGTTGGATGACGAATTGAATATTCAACCAGACATAGCCAAATCTTGGACCTATAACGACAGTACCTTCACCTATAGCTTTACGCTGAGATCCGATGTCTATTTTCATGAGAATCCTGCTTTTAGAGATCAAAAGTCTCGTAAAGTGGTTGCCGCTGATTTTGTGTATAGTTTTAATCGATTGATCGATCCAAAGATCGCCTCACCCGGTCGCTGGGTAATGAATCCTGTTGCAGAGATCACTGCGGCCAGTGATACGGTAGTGAACATAAGACTCAAAGAGGCCTTCCCCCCTTTTTTAGGGATGCTAGGGATGCGTTACTTTTCAGTAGTTCCCCAGGAAGCGATCGATTATTATCAAAACGATTTTAGAAAGAATCCGGTAGGCACTGGTCCTTTTGCGTTCAAGCTCTGGGAAGAAAATGTAAAACTGGTTTTACGCAAGAACCCGAACTACTTTGAAACCGACAGCGCCGGTAACCAACTGCCTTATTTGGAGGCAGTAGCGATTACTTTCCTGCCTGATAAGCAAAGTGAATTTTTGCAGTTTGTTCAAGGAAATTTGGATATGGTGAACAGTTTGGATAATTCCTATAAAGATGAGATCCTCACTGCCGACGGCAAACTAAGATCTAAATATGAGGAGCAAGTTACCCTGCTAAAGAGTCCATTTTTAAATACGGAATATTTGGGCCTGTTCTTGGGAGACAGCACAAGCGTTTTGCAATCCAAAGCCCTTAGACAGGCAATCAACTATGGTTTTGACCGTCAAAAAATGATCACCTATTTGCGTAATGGTGTTGGTATTCCAGCGGAACACGGCTTTATTCCTAAAGGTCTTGCGGGTTATAATGAAGCGATTGGTTACAACTATAACCCAGAAAAAGCCCTTGAGCTTTTGAATCAATACAAAAAAGAAACGGGCAATATGCAGCCCAAGATCACCATTGGCACCAACAGCCAGTATTTGGACTTTTGTGAATACATTCAACGTGAATTGGAGAAAATTGGCATTGGGGTTAAAATTGAAGTAATGCCGCCTTCTACCCTGCGTCAGATGAAATCCAGTGGAGAACTCAATATTTTTAGGGCCAGTTGGATCGCAGATTACCCGGATGCGGAGAATTACCTCTCGCTATTCTACAGTAAATACTTCACGCCCAACGGCCCAAATTACACCCACTTTAAAAGCGCTATTTTTGACAGTTTGTACCAAACTGCACTTAATGTTCCAGATATCTCGGATCGACAGATCCTCTATAAGAAACTGGATTCTATTGTAACAAATCAAGCGCCAGTAGTACCATTATATTACGATATGGCCTTGCGTTTTGTCAGTAAAGATGTGGAAGGCCTCGGGATCAACCCGCAGAATTTCTTGGTGTTGAAGCGGGTCAAAAAGAAGTGAATTAACAAACAGGCTTGCCTATGGCTTTTTTTGGTGGTGCCGTTCAAGCCATGATTACCTCTCTAAAGAACAACAAACGGGAACGTAAGTCCCGCTTTGATGATGGACAGGTTTATAAGCCCGGCACTTACGGTAAGTTTGAAGATCACAAAAAATTCACTCCAGCGCAAATGGCCGCTTTTCAAAAAAAGGTCAAAGAAGCGAGACGAAAGCTCTTTTTAAAACAGTTGTTTGTCTTTAGTGTGATCTTTTCAGTGATCGTGGGCTTTTTCTATTATATCATGTTTGTGCGCTAAGCTTACACTTTTTTGAAAAGAAGATGGTTAAAAGCGGCTTTTCGATTTTGAAATGGACGGTGTGAAAATTATGGGGTTTCCAACCCCTCCCCAATTAAAATTAGCTCAAATTTAAGCGCGGATGAATTTGTCCAAGTCGGAATTCATCAAACTGTACTTAACAACCTCTGCATAGCAGCAAATTGTACCTACCAACCTCAGTGTAATAATAAACTGCACATAATTACACCACTACAAAGTGCTGAATTCAAAAAGTCCTCATAGCAAAATGCAAAGCATTAAGCGAAGAGCACTCTTAGTTATTAGGGAATTAAAAATAAAAGACTAATCCCGACGCCATTTAGCGGTCTGCTCAAAGACGGCTTCCATGATCTTTTGATCGGCCTCGGTGAATTCTACCTTTCGCCGACCCATCATGGCCTTTGCCGTTTCAAAAGCTTTGTTGGTCTTGTAAGTTACCATGCCCGATGAACCGCCCCAACTGTAACTTGGGATAAAATTACGCGGAA
>NZ_JABSPU010000007.1 GCF_013214815.1 Gilvibacter sp. | reverse complement strand
TTAAGATACTCTCCTCCGGACCGTTAATTCCAAAAGGGTTGAAATCGTTATTGGAGTTGTCTGGAAATGCCGTTGGACCCGCATTGATAAAGCTAGGAGGCACGGTCAGTAAACCGATCTTGTCCGGATCAGATTCTCCCAGATCCTGAAGCGCAACAATATTTCTTACGTTTTCTGTATTCTGCGTACGGTTGGTTACCCAAACTTCTGCACGCGTAATTTGAATCTGTGTATTGATGAACGGATACTGCTCTAAGTTGGCGTCGTATCGATCTCTAAAGTATTGCGAAAGGAAGAAGTGACGATCTTCATCATAATCCAAGGCAAAGATCTCAAAGTCGGTAACCGTGGCGCCACCCTCTGCGACTACGGTTCTAGTCTCCGATTGCTGTTCTGAGAAAACTCCGGTGATTCGCGTCTTTCCAAATTGCAATTCGGTTTTCACACCAAAGAGCGATTGCGCCCCAGTGATTAAACTAGTATTTAGCGGCAAGGCAACGTTACCCACCTCGATCTTACGAACAATGTCATCTTCTGTTGGAGTGTATTCCAACTTGATCTGATTCTGGAAATCAAAGGTTGATTCCGTGTCGTAATTCGCAGTCACTTGCAGACGCTTACCTACCTTACCTAACAAGCTCAGGGAAATTCGCTGGTCAAAATCAAAGGTGAGATTGCTTCTGTTTCTCGGCGAGAAAGCAGGATTGTCTTGTTTAGTGAACAGGAGTCCGAGATCCATCTCTATCGAACCCTGTGGAATTACTTCAATGGTGTTCCCTCCAAATACGGTCTCAAAAAAGTTTGAGTTCACATAAAAGTTGGGCAATAAATTCTTTTGGTCCTCTTCTGAACCTTCTTTTTTACCGTCGGCCGCGTCAATCTTGGTTTTGAAATAATCACGCATAGACTCTTGCAGCACCAAATCGTGATATTCTTCTGGAGTAAGGATTGTTGGATAGGTGATATTAAAAGAACCAACCTTTTGCGTGTAGATGTAACGATCTGTAATTGGGTCGTAAGTGTATGAGTCTTCCACACTATTGGTGGGTAACTCCATACGTCCCATGACAAAGCCCGTTTTTGTAGAGTCCGTAACAGTCTCCGATGGGTCTTGTGCCAGTGAGGTCGCGGTGGTTAGTATGCTAAAAAGGAATATCAGGCCCTTAAGCAGCCGTGCCTTGCGGTAATTTTCCCTGTTCAATTGTTATAAGTTTTTTAAAGCTAGTTTGATGATGGATTCAACGCTCGCATTCGGATCCTCTTGGACGATCTTGGACAGCACCTTATCGGTCTGTTTCCGACTAAAACCAAGAGTCTCTAAAGCAGATAACGCTTCATCTCTATTCGTATTGCTCGAAAAGTCCGAAACATCTTCCATTGCAAACACTTTCAGGATCTTGTCCTTCAAATCCAGGATGACACGTTGTGCCGTTTTTGCGCCAATTCCTTTAACGCCTTGGATAACCGCAACGTTACCTGTGGCAATGGCTTCCTGAACTTGTTTAGGCGGCAGCGAGGACAGCATGGTTCTTGCCGTACTGGCTCCAACACCAGAAACAGAGATCAAAAGTTTGAAGATTTCGCGTTCCGAAGGTTCGAAAAATCCGTAGAGCGTATGCGAATCTTCTCGCACCAACAAATGGGTGTAGATCTTTACATTTTCCGATTCAGGGAGTAAAGAAAATGTGTGTAGTGAGATATGAGCCTCATAGCCTACACCGTTGCATTCCACAACAACGGAGGTAGGGGATTTTTCTACTAGTCTTCCCTTTAAGTGGGTGATCATTCGCTAACTCTGATAAAAACCCAAATATAGCATAATTATTCACATGGACTAGCGCGAATTTCCGTTAAAAAAACAGGGGTTTTGGACTACTTTACAACCTGCTCTTTTGCCCGCTTTTCCTTTTGCTGAGCATCGATAACAACCACAGCCACCATATTGACAATTTCATCCACGGTAGCTCCCAATTGTAAGATGTGCGCTGGTTTCTTCAAACCGAGCATGATAGGACCAATAGAATCGGCTCCGTCAAATTCTTTGAGCAACTTGTAATTGCTATTCGCGGCATCTAGATTTGGAAAGACCAAAGCATTCACTTTTTTCTTGCCCAACTTAGTGAACGGATACTTATCTCCTCGCATTTCCGCATTCAAAGCAAAGTCTGTTTGCAGACCACCATCCACGCAAAGTTGTGGCACATCTCTGTGTAAGATCTCTACAGCTTTTCTCACCTTTTCTGAGGATGGATGTTTGGAAGATCCAAAGTTGTTATAAGACACCATTGCCATGGTTGGGTTGACCCCAAACATTTTCATGGTGTACGCAGTCATATGTGCAATCTTAGCCAGATCTTCTGCAGACGGATCAATATTGATCGCTGTGTCTGAGATAAAAAGGGGTCCTCGTTTGGTCAACATCAAGTTGGTGGTAGCCACTTTGTCCACCCCATCAAAACGGCCAATGGTTTCAATTACCGGGCGCACTACCGAGGAGTATGCTCTGGAATATCCCGAGATCAAACCTTCCGCATCTCCTTCATTGACCATCATACAAGCAAAATAGTTGCGTTCTCGCATAAGCTTCTCCGCATCGTAAAGCGTGATTCCGTTTCTGCGTCGCTTTTGCCAAAAGGTTTTGGCGTACGCTTTTAAAAGTGGTAGAGCGTCATCGGCCTTTGGGTCAATGATATCCACCTCCGCCTCGAATCCAATCTCAGCCATCAAATCTTTGATCGTTGCCTTTCGCCCTAAAAGGATCGGTGTAGCGATACCTTCTTCAAACACGATTTGCGCCGCTTTCAATACGTCCAAGTGATCGGCCTCTGCAAAGACGATTTTCTTCGGATTGGTCCGCGCGCGATTCAATAACAATCGCGTAATCTTGTTATCGTTCCCCATTCGAGCCAACAATTCATCTTCATAGGCCTGCCAATCATCTATTGGTGCCGTTGCTACTCCGCTTTCTATAGCAGCCTTCGCTACAGCCGGAGGAATTGCTGTGATAAGTCTTGGATCAAAAGGCTTTGGAATGATGTAGTCTTTTCCAAAGTTTAAACGGGTCTCTCCATAAGCGATATTCACCTGTTCGGGAACGGGTTGCTTGGTGAGTTCGGCTAAGGCTAAAGCCGCTGCCATTTTCATTTCTTCATTGATCTTGGTAGCGCGAACATCCAAGGCTCCTCTAAAGATGAACGGAAACCCAAGTACGTTGTTAACCTGATTCGGATGGTCACTACGCCCCGTAGCCATGATGATGTCATCTCTAGTTTTACAGGCCAGATCATAAGCGATCTCTGGATCCGGATTGGCCAAGGCAAATACGATCGGCTTTGCCGCCATGCTTTGCAGCATTTCTGGACTCACAATGTTCCCAATGGATAAGCCTACAAAAACATCGGCATCTACAAGCGCCTCATCTAAAGTATCGATCTTGCGAGCGGTCGCGAACTCCTGCTTCTCTTTGCTAAGCCCATCGCGATCTTGTCGAATAACCCCTTTGGAGTCCAGCATCACAATATTTTCGGGCTTCACACCGCAAGCTATGTACATACGAGTGCAACTAACCGCAGCAGCACCTGCTCCTGAGATCACCACTCGTACTTCACCGATCTCCTTTTTTGCTATCTCCAGAGCATTCAATAAAGCCGCCGTTGAAATGATCGCGGTCCCATGCTGATCGTCATGCATGATCGGGATATCCAACTCCTGTTTGAGGCGCGTCTCGATTTCAAAGGCTTCTGGAGCCTTAATGTCTTCTAAGTTGATCCCACCAAAAGTCGGCGCAATGCGTTTAACCGTATCGATGAATTCATCGATGTTCTCGGTATCAATTTCAATATCAAAAACGTCAATCCCCGCAAAGATCTTAAAGAGTAAGCCTTTCCCTTCCATCACCGGCTTGGAAGCCTCCGGACCAATATTTCCAAGCCCAAGAACTGCAGTTCCGTTAGAGATCACTGCAACTAAATTCCCTTTGTTGGTGTATTTGTAGTTGTTGGCTTTATCCTTTTCAATCTCCAAACAAGGTTCAGCTACTCCTGGTGAGTAGGCCAACGACAGATCGCGTTGGGTGCTGTACTTCTTAGTGGGGATTACTTCTATTTTACCGGGTTGTGGTTTGGCGTGGTAGTCGAGCGCTTCTTGACGCTTTGTGGCTTTACTCATCCCAGGGGGTTTTTACATTAAAAATGAAGTTGCAAATTTACCAATACTGCAAGCAAAAACGTTGAAATTGAAGGGATTTTTGAACTATTTACGCGATCCATGCGCTCTTAAAAACGCGATGTTCCGCATCAGTCCTGAAAACTTGGTACGTTTTACAGCGCTTTTCTTGAAAATTTCACCAAAGACTTCCTCAGTGAGTTCTTGCCAAGCCGCTCTATCGTTTTGAAGCAATTGAGGTTTGGGCTTAAACCTCGGTTCATTGTGAGCCTTACTAAAACGGTTCCACGGGCAGACGTCTTGACACACATCACAGCCAAACATCCAATCATCCATTTGCCCTGAGAAATCACCAGGGATGGAATCTTTGAGTTCAATGGTGGCATAGGAAATGCATTTGCTTCCGTCCACCACGTAGGGTTTAATTATAGCCTGAGTAGGACAGGCATCTATACAGGCCGTACAAGATCCGCAGTGATCGGTAACCGGATGATCATAGGTCAAGTCCAAGTCAATGATCAATTCAGCTACAAAAAAGAAACTTCCTGTTTTCTTGCTGAGCAGGTTGCTGTGCTTTCCAATCCAACCTAAACCGCTCTTTGCTGCCCAGGCCTTATCCAGAACTGGCGCAGAATCCACAAAGACGCGACCATCAACGGCTCCAATCTCCTCATGGATGCAGTGCATTAACTCCTTGAGTTTATCTTTGACTACATAATGATAGTCTTCCCCATAGGCGTATTTGGAGATCTTAAAGGAATCCTCTCGCTGCTGCTCGTCGGGATAATAATTGTACAATAACGAAACCACACTTTTAGCACCAGGCACTAAAAGCGTTGGATCCAAACGTTTGTCAAAATGGTTCTCCATATAGGCCATCTGACCGTGCATGCCATCACGAAGCCATTTTTCCAAGCGAGGCGCCTCGGCCTCAAGAAATTCAGCCCTGCTAATACCACAACTCAAAAAACCCAATCGTTCAGCATGGGTTTTTATAATATCGGCGTATGTGTTTTGCTTGTTGTCCAATCTAAGATGCTCGAAATACTAAGATAGCATCTTTTGGTTTTAAAGTGATGAGCGGCCTGATATCTATGGGCGACTTTTTGTGTTCAATGGTATACTGACTAAAGAGTTGGATCATTGCCAAGATCATCTCATACATGGCGAAGTTATTTCCTATACACATCCTTGGACCTGCCCCAAAAGGAAAGTAGTAATCACTGTGTTGTCTGGGTTGCTGCGGATCGAATCGGTCTGGATCAAACTCCAAAGGACGTTCCCAATAAGCCTCAGAGCGATGCATCTCGTAAACAGAGAACAAAACGGTGGAATCTTTGGGCAAGCGGTATTCACCCAATTGATCTTCCTGATAATTCACGCGATCTATAAAATAGGCCGGAGGATACAGACGCATGGATTCTTGCAGCACTTGTTGAATATACGCGGCTCCTTTGAGCATACTCATGATATCTTTTCCGGAGCTATTTAGTTGCTTGGCTTCCTGTTGTACTTTTTGTAATGCCTCTGGATGTCTTGCTAAAAGCTCACAGGTAAAGGTCAAAGCATTGGATGTCGTTTCATGCCCAGCCACAAAAAGGATCAAGATCTCATCGATGAGTTGCTGCTCAGCGATTTCTGTTCCATCCTCATATCGCGCATCCAGCAACATATCCAGCAGATCGTCATAGCGCTTTCCACTTTCACGACGTTGATTCACAAGATCTTTCAACATTTCGCGTGCTTCACCAACAGCGTCTAAATGTTTTTGAATCTTCCCACTGCTTTTAAACCACCAAACTAAAAAGGGTTGTCGCAACTCTTTGACCATCATTTGCTGGGCTTCTTCTGTGGTGCGCTGCAGTTTAGCAATTTGTTCTGGACTGACTCCGCCACTAAATAAAGTCTTTATCACTGTTTGAAACGCGAGATCATTGAACACATTGTGGATGTCAGCCGCCTGATCCAATTGGATGTTTTGGAGCTCTTTGCCAATGACCATCTGCATAGTATCTAATAAATACTGCAGTTGCTTTTTGTGAAAAGCGGGTTGGATGAGTTTGCGCTGGCGCTGCCAATGGTCACCCTCTGCGGTCAACAAGCCGCGACCGACGTACTTCGCTAGATCCTTGGTTTGAATTTTACTCTTCGTATAGTTGCGTTGGTTCTTTTGCAGCGTATACCTCAAATATTCTGCATTCTTAGAAAATATAACGGTTGCCTTTGGCCCTATCTTAAGCTCAAAGGAATCTCCCAATCGCTTGAAGTTTGCATTGTGAAACGGGAGTGGATTCTTTACAATATTAGAAGCATGCCTTAAGAATCTTAAGAAGCTCACGGTTGGAAACTCTTTAAGGCCGGTTTGATCCATCAAAATAATCCGCCTTGTGTAGCGCCGCGCACCCGGCCCAAATGTTTGTATGCTGCCTCTGTGACTTCACGCCCTCGCGGTGTTCTCACAATGAATCCTTGTTGGATCAAAAAAGGCTCGTAGACCTCTTCAATGGTTTCTCCGGATTCTGATACTGCCGTGGCTAAAGTGGTTATCCCCACCGGACCACCTTTGAATTTATCAATGATGGTGGCCAGAATCTTATTGTCCATTTCATCCAAGCCATGCGCATCAACGTTCAAAGCTTCTAAGGCGTATTTGGCGATTTTAATATCGATGGTACCGTTGCCTTTAATTTGCGCAAAGTCACGAACACGACGCAATAGCGCGTTAGCAATTCGCGGTGTTCCACGACTGCGTCCTGCGATCTCTATTGCAGCTTCCATAGTGATTGGCACTTTTAAAATACCTGCACTACGCTCAATAATGGTGGTAAGCAATTCCGTTTTGTAGTATTCCAAGCGAGAAGAAATACCAAATCGCGCCCGCATTGGAGCCGTAAGCAATCCCGAACGTGTGGTCGCCCCAACAAGGGTAAAAGGATTCAAATTGATCTGCACTGTTCGCGCATTGGGACCAGTCTCGATCATGATATCGATCTTATAATCCTCCATGGCAGAATAGAGATACTCTTCTACTATAGGACTCAGACGGTGAATCTCGTCTATAAATAGCACATCGCGCTCATCGAGATTGGTCAGCAGTCCGGCTAGATCTCCTGGATTGTCCAGAACGGGACCAGAAGTCACTGTTATGCTCACGTCCAACTCATTGGCCAAAATGTGGGCAAGGGTGGTTTTACCGAGTCCTGGAGGTCCGTGAAATAAGGTGTGGTCTAAGGCTTCATCTCTAAGATTCGCTGCCTCAACAAAGATCTTTAAGTTGTCAAGTACCTGAGATTGACCCGTAAAATCATCAAAGGCCAGCGGCCGCAATTTGCGTTCTACATCTTGTTCTTCTGGAGTAAAATGTTCCCCGCTTGGGTCCAGGTGCTCGTTCATATAACAAATATACGAACTTGGGTTTTGCGATGCACGTGGCAGAGGTCTTAATTTGAAATCACAAAGGAACGTTAATGCCTCAGTTTTAGGGAATATATTTTGGTAATTTCGCTCAGCAACCGACCATTAACATGCGAAGTAACCTAATTACCACTTACATCGCGCTTTTGACCGTATTTCAATCCGTGGCCCAAACCAAGGACGTCACGGTCAAATACATCTCCGAAGAAATCACCGTAGACGCCATGCTGGATGAGCCTGCTTGGCAAACTGCGGAGCCAGCTACCAACTTCTGGCAGTATTTCCCAACCGACAGCATTCAAGCCCGCAACCAAACAGAGATCAAGTTTATGTTTGATGACCGCAAACTCTATGTGGGAATCAAAGTAGAAGCCATTGGAGACGATTATATTGTCCCTTCACTAAGACGTGACTTTAGAGCTGGAGGAAGTGATAATATCACCCTGATGTTTGACACCTTTAATGACGGGGTCAATGCCTTTTTGTTCGGCTCCAACCCGGAAGGAGTTTTGCGCGAAGCTTTGGTATCTGGTGGAGGTACGGAACTCCGCGGATTTACCACGAGTTGGGATACCAAATGGGTCGGAGAGACTAAAAAATACGACGGCTATTACATTTGTGAATGGGCCATTCCGCTTTCGGCATTTAAATACAACGAAGGAGAAACGCGTTGGCGTTTTAATTCCTATATGTTCGATACTCAAGATAATGAACGTACTACTTGGATCAGAATCCCGCAGAACCAGTTTATTTTCAATTTGGCCTATATGGGCGATATGATCTTTGAAAAACCCTTAGGCAATTCAAAGAGTCCAATTTCTATCATTCCTTATGTAAATGGTTTGGTGGGTAAGGATTACGATTTAGACGATTCCTTTAACGAATTTAAAGTCGGTGGGGATGCCCGTTTCACGCTTTGGAACAGCTTGAATTTGGACGTGACCATTAATCCTGACTTCTCTCAGGTGGAAGTGGATCAGCAGGTGACCAACCTATCGCGTTTTGAGGTGAATCTACCCGAGCGCCGACAATTCTTTATTGAGAATAACGACCTCTTTGCTGATTTTGGAGACGCCCGAGATGCCAACCCATTCTTCTCCAGACGGATTGGAATTGCACGCGATATTGATGATAACATCATTCAAAACGATATTATTGCCGGTGTGCGTTTGAGTGGTAAGGTGAACAACGACTTTAGAGTTGGTTTGCTCAATATGCAGACTACCGCGGATGAGGCTAATGAGATCTCTGGAAACAACAATACCGTTATCGCTCTGCAGCATCGGGTGTTTAGTCGCTCCAACATCAGCGCGATCTTTATCAATAGAGTAGCTACAGGAAATGAACCATTCTTGGAGCCCGGTGAGGAATACAATAGCGTAGCGGGCTTGGATTACAATTTGGCCAACGCAGACAACAGCTGGAGTGGGAAGTTCTTTACGCACACCTCTTTTAAACGCAATACAGGCAATGACAATTACTCGGCTGGAGCTCGACTGCAATACAACAGCCGCAGATGGCGTGTAAGAGCCAGCGGTGTTTTTGTTGGGGAAGACTTTAATTCTGACCTTGGATTCGTTAGACGAAAAGACATCTTTAAGATCAATCCGCAAATTGAGCATTTAATATTCCCTAAGAAAGGTTTTATCAACCGGCATATCTTTAGTTTTACGCCCGTTGTTATTTGGCGACCTAAGCTGGATTTCCAACTCGCAGATTACTTCTTGATCTCCCGTTGGGAAGCTGAGCTGAAGAATACCTCGAACATTCAGGCAACCATGCGGAATCAGTATGTCTATCTATTCAATGAATTTGATCCTTCATTAGCTGATGGCGTACCGCTGCCTGCAGACACTGAATACAGATACACCTCCTTTGACGTTGAATACCGATCAGACAGCAGAAAGTCCTTTTTCTTCAATGTGAGGAGTACTTTTGGGGGATTTTTTAACGGGTCGATCTACACCCAGCGTCTGGATTTAAATCTGCGTTTACAACCATATTTAACGCTATCTGCTGAAGGTCGTTATGACAGGATCAGCCTGCCGGAGCCTTATTCGGACAATGAGCTTTGGCTTATTGGACCGCGTATTGATGTGACCTTTAACAAATCGCTCTTTTGGGCCACCTTTATTCAATACAATTCTAATCAAGGGAATTTAGGGATCAACTCCCGTCTGCAATGGCGCTTTGCTCCACTGTCGGATCTGTTCTTGGTGTATAACGACAATTATTTTACCGATGACGTTTTTGCACCGCGCTTTAGAACCATCAATTTGAAGTTGACCTACTGGTTGTATCTCTAGACTTTTACTTGCTTCCACTTTCCTTTTCGGAACCAAATGATTCCCACCGCGGCAATCAAGACCTCCGCCAGCGTTATAGCTAACAATACACCTAAAGGGCCCATTTCAAAATAAAGTGCTGCGGCATAGGCAAAAGGCAATTGAAACAACCAGAAACAAAAGAAGTTGATGATCGTTGGAGTTTGAGTATCTCCTGCCCCATTAAAGGCTTGAATGACCACCATTCCATAGGCATAGCATACGTAACCTGAAGCTATAATGCGTAGACTTAAGGCACCATTAGAAATCACTTCGGGATCATCGCTAAAAATCTTTAGGATCCACTCCGCAAAGATCAGATAGAAGATAGAAACAAAGACCATAAAGATGGCATTGTACTTTCCGGTCTTCCAAACAGATTTAGCTGCCCTATCCGGATTACCAGCTCCTAAGTTTTGACCTACCAAGGTCGCAGCAGCATTACTCATTCCCCAAGAAGGCATGAGCGTAAACATCAATACGCGAATTGCTATGGTGTAACCCGCAAGAACTTCTGCACCAAACTCGGCCATGATCCGCATCAGGAATACCCAACTGGAAGTACCAATAATGAATTGCCCGATTCCGCCTAGAGAAACCTTGACCAAATTGATCATCTCAGAACCGCGTATTAAAATGTCTTTGAAACCAACCTTTATTCTGCTCCATCCGTAGAAGAGAATTAACAGCTGAAAGATTACCGCGCTCCCGCGGCCAATGGTGGTGGCAATGGCAGCCCCTTGCACCCCAAAGCCAGGAACAGGTCCCCAACCAAAGATCAACAACGGATCCAAAATAATATTCAAGACATTGGAAAAGATCAGTACACGCATAGCAACAGCAGCATCTCCGGCTCCTCTAAAGACCGCATTGATCAAAAACAGCAGCATGATGGCGACGTTACCACCCAAGAGGATCTGCGTGAATCGGTAGCCTTCTTCTACCAAGTCTGGCGCACCGCCCATCAGCCTTAAAATATCTTTAGGGAACAGTATTCCAATTACACTGATAAGCGCGGCAACGAGCACCCCTGACATGATGGCTTGCACGGCAGTTCTGCGCGCTCCTTCTACTTGCTTTTCTCCGATCCGACGAGCTACAATAGCCGTAACACCCATACTGAGTCCTATGGCAATGGCATAGACCAAAGTGAGTACAGATTCGGTTAATCCAACCGTGGCGATGGCGTTAGCACCTAGACTAGAAACAAAATAGGCATCTACCAAAAAGAAGATAGATTCCATCATCATTTCCAATACCATAGGTACAGAAAGCATGAAGATCGCTTTGCGAATACTGCCGGTTGTAAAGTCTTGTTGACTGCCCTTTACAGCTTCGCCGAGGAGCTTAAAATAGTAGCCCAGCCCTTTTTTGGCGGTCTCCATAATGTTGGGTTAGTTGGTTGAAGGAGGATAAATATAACAAAAAACCCTTCCGGTGAGGAAGGGTTTTAAGATTACTAAGGATACTGTCTTAGTGATTCATTTCTTCTTCATTGTCTTGAAGTGGAATGTGCTGCGGCACGAAGTCCTGCCCTGGGATCACGTAATCTGATTCGTCTTTGTTCAGTTTACTGTAATCGTAAGCCCAACGGTGTACTTCTGGAATTGGTCCATCCCAGTTACCGTGAATGTGCTTCACTTCTGCAGTCCATTCTAGTGTGTTAGAGTTCCACGGGTTCTTAGGTCCTTTCTTACCGTAGAACATAGAGTGGATAAAGTTGTACAAGAATACCAACTGCGCTGCTCCAGTGATGAAGGCGAAGATGGAGATCACTACGTTCACATCTGCCAAGTCATCAAAGTATGGGAAGGCGGAGTTGGTGTAATAACGTCTTGGTAGTCCAGCCATACCGATAAAGTGCATCGGGAAGAATACCCCATAAGCTCCAATTGCGGTAATCCAGAAGTGGACATAACCCAAGTTCTTGTTCATCATGCGGCCTTCGAACATCTTAGGGAACCAGTGGTAAACCCCAGCAAAGAGTCCGTAAAGCGCAGAGATACCCATTACCAAGTGGAAGTGAGCTACCACAAAGTAAGTATCGTGTACGTTAATATCTAGTGCAGAGTCACCCAAGATGATACCTGTCAAACCTCCAGTGATGAAGGTAGAGACTAATCCAATGGAGAACAGCATCGCCGGGTTGAGCTGCAAATTACCCTTCCAGAGGGTCGTTATATAGTTAAATGCTTTCACTGCGGATGGAATCGCGATAAGCAAGGTTGTAAAGGTAAATACCGATCCTAGGAATGGATTCATCCCTGAGATAAACATGTGGTGACCCCATACAATCGTTGATAAGAATGCGATAGCCAAAATCGAGGCAACCATGGCGCGATAACCGAAGATCGGTTTACGAGCGTTGGTCGCAATTACTTCCGACGTAATACCTAAAGCCGGTAGTAATACGATATATACTTCCGGGTGTCCTAGGAACCAGAACAAGTGCTCAAACAATACTGGAGAACCTCCTTGATTGTGTAACACCTCTCCTGCTATATAGATATCCGAAAGGAAGAATGAAGTTCCGAAGCTTCTGTCCATCACCATCATAAGTCCAGCAGAAAGTAATACTGGGAAAGAGATAACACCGATGATCGCAGTTACAAAGAACGCCCAGATGGTCAATGGCAAACGCGTCATTGACATACCTTTAGTTCTCAAGTTAAGTACCGTTACGATATAGTTCAGTGAACCTAATAGTGAGGAAGCGATAAAGATTGTCATGGACACCAACCATAAAGTCATCCCCGCACCAGAACCTGGAATGGCCTGAGGCAAAGCAGAAAGCGGTGGGTATACAGTCCAACCTGCAGATGCTGGTCCAGCTTCTACAAATAGAGACATTACCATGATGATACTGGATAGGAAGAACAACCAATAAGAAACCATGTTCAGGAATCCGGAGGCCATATCTCGGGCTCCGATCTGTAATGGAATCAACAGGTTAGAGAATGTACCACTCAACCCAGCCGTTAGTACGAAGAATACCATGATGGTACCGTGGATCGTAACTAATGCTAAGTATACAGAGGGGTCCATAATTCCGTCCTCTCCCCATTTACCAAGAAGTACTTCATAAATGGTGAATTGTTTATCTGGCCAAGCCAACTGCAAACGGAAGATCAATGACATTGCAATACCAATGATTCCCATAAACAGCCCTGTAATCAAGTACTGCTTAGAGATCATCTTGTGATCCGTACTGAAGATGTACTTGGTTATAAAGGTTTCTTTGTGATGATGTTCGTGCTCATCATGTGTGACCGGGTGTGCGTATCCTTGTGCTGACATACCTGTAAAAATTCTTTTTTAATTTTTCATAGTTGTGGCGAAGTTGTCTTGAGTCGAAAGCCATTCATTGAATTCGTCTTCCGTCTCAACTACGATCTTCATCTGCATGTTGTAATGCGTGTTACCACAGATCTTGTTACATAGCAATAAATAATCAAACTCATACAACTCTAAAGGCTCATCGCCTGCAATTGCACGAGCTACGTTCTTTTCAGAGCGAATCGAGTTGATATGCTCAACCTTCGCAATGATTTCATCGTCTAAACGCATCTCCTCGGTGGTCTTGGTAGGAGTAAACGAAAACTGGGTAACCATACCTGGCACACAGTTCATTTGAGCTCTAAAATGCGGCATATAGGCCGAGTGTAATACGTCCTGAGAGCGCATTTTAAAGAGGATCTTTCTGCCTACTGGCAGGTGTAATTCATTAACAACGATATCATCCTGTGCATCCGGATCGGAAGCGTCAAGCCCTAACTGGTTCACTCCTTCAATAAGGCGAACGTTAGCGTCTCCTAGAATGTTATCATCGCCGGCATAACGGGCACGCCAGTCAAACTGGTAAGCATAAAGCTCAATCACTATTGGATCGTCTTCTGTGTCGACATTCATAATGTCAGACCAGGTGAACAATCCGTAGATGATCAATCCCGCCAATACGATAACTGGAATAACGGTCCAGATAAATTCCAAACGGTCATTATCTGCATAAAAAGTAGCGCGTTGTCCTTTTTTACCACTGTACTTGAATGCAAAATAGTGCAACAACCACTGGGTGATAATCCCTACAATGAAGATGATGATCATGGAGATCAACCATAGTTGGTCAATGTCAACTCCGTGCTCTGAAGCAGAGTCCGGAAGCAATACATCAGACCATTTGTAGAATGAAATGAACGCCAATACATAGATAAAGATTACAAAGCCCAACATCAACTTACCGTTGATCTTGTTGTCTTTATCATTAGCGATCTGAGAAGTGCTACTGTCCTCTCCTGCTTTAGACATGGAAAGGATCTTGCTCATCTGCCATACACTGACAGCGAAAAGGATGATTACTACTAAGTATAAAAATGCGGTCATCGTTATAACTCTTCTTTTATAGTTTACTTATTAATAATGGAACTGTTTACTTTCTTTCAATAATGGGTTAGCCTTGGCCAATAACGGCGCTTTTGTCAATGCAGTAAACACTACAAAGACGAACAACCCAAAGAAGAACATCATAGCTCCGATCTCTGGCATTCCGATATACCATGATGTACCTACTGCTGATGGCATAACCATAACAAATACATCAATGTAGTGACCCGCCAGGATAATAATACCTGCCATGATCACAAACAAGTTAACTCGTTTGTAATCGCTGTTCATAAGGATAAGAAGCGGGAACACAAAGTTCATCGCAACCATTCCAAAGAACAAGAGGTTGAAATCTTCAATTCTTGTAACAAAGTACGTTACCTCTTCCGGAATGTTTGAGTACCAGATCAGCATGAACTGAGAGAACCATAGGTAGGTCCAGAAAATACTGAATCCGAACATAAACTTGGCCAAATCGTGAATGTGACTGTCGTTTACAAACTCTAAGTAACCTTGAGATTTTAGCACCATGGTTATCATAGCGATCACGGTAATGGCACAAACCATCATACCCGCAAACACATACCATCCAAATAAGGTAGAGAACCAGTGTGGGTCAAAACTCATGATCCAGTCCCAAGACATCATCGATTCTGTCACGATGAAGAACACTAGGAAACCAGCAGAGAATTTAAATAGCTTCTTAAAGTATGCTGGATCATTAGTCTCGTCCAATTTCAAAGAGTACTTTCTAGAAATCGCACGGTAAAGATTCCATCCTAAGATGAAGATTCCTGCGCGGATCAAGAAGAAAGGTGTATTCAAGAAACCAGATTTTCCAGCTATGATCTTGTCAAATTTGTCGCTATCTGGATTTACTAGATCACCATCCATCCAGTGGAAAAGGTGATTGAAATGTAAAGCAGAAAGCAATAGCAGTACAAACAAAATAACTGTTCCTACTGGCAGATAAGCGGTGATTCCTTCCATCACTCTAAAGAGTACAGGAGACCAACCAGCTTGTGCTGCATATTGTATCGCGTAAAAGGCCAATGCTCCAAGTGCAATCATCATAAAGAAGAAAGCTGCAACATAAACAGCCGCCCATGGACGGTTTTGCAACTGACCTAAAACGTGCTCGTAGTGGGCATCACCCGAATGAGCACCTTCCTCACCGTGAGCTCCGGCAGCGCCGTGATCTCCTCCGTGAGCAGCAGTAGCATCTCCATGACCTCCGCCATGACCGTCATCGTGACTGGCCATCATGGTCTTTACCTCTTCTACATTTGAAGGAACCGCAAGGAAACCTCCAATCATACCCAAGGCACCAACCACCATAAAAATAATAGCGAAAAGTTTTAGTTTGTTAGGTAGCGTATACATATCGTAAATATCTCTTTTGTCTATTATTAATGTGCTTCGTCTGTTGAATCGTGAGAATCGTCTGCATGAGTTTCGTCACTCATTGCATCCATAGAATCCATCGCATCTTCCATTGGTTCTACCACAGTTAATGGCTCCCCACCCGTTAGGGCTGCTGTAAGGTTTCTTACGTGCATGGTGATCTGCCAGCGCTCCAACTCATTGGTTTGAGAAGCGTATGATCCCATAGAGTTCAATCCGTACATCATCACGTGATAAACGTTTCCGTCTGTTACCACACGGTCTGCGTAAGAAGGAATTCCTAGGAATACTTCATTTTTCATAAGGATACCTTGACCATCACCTTTGGTTCCGTGACATACCGCACAGTAAATGTCATAAAGCTCTTTTCCTTTGTCCAAGTTCTCTTGAGTCACTGGATGCGGGTTAGTAAGCTCTGCAGATGCCATCTCTTTTCCTTCTAAGGTGTTCGGATAGTCATACGGCATCCAACCACGTGGAATGGTACCGTCAACCGGAAGCATAGCCTCTTGCTCGTTTTCAAAGATCTCGTACTCGCCATAGGTCTCATAACCTACAGGCTCGTACATATTGGGCATGTACTGGTAGTTTGGTTTGCTTTCGTCAAAACAACCCACCAACGACAATGCCGCTGCAAAAATTAAGGATAGGTTTAATAAACGCTTCATAGGTCTAGTGGTCTGATTCCTTTTCTACTATTTTAAGTTCTGTCGCTCCAGTTCCTGATAAGAACTTAGAGACTTCCTCTTCGCTGTGTCCTCCTAGATCCACTTCCATCAAGAAGTGATCATCTGTGGTGCGCAAATCTGGATTTTCTGCTTTCTTGAACGGCCAAAGCTTAGAGCGCATATAAAAGGTAATTACCATAAGGTGCGCTGCAAAGAATACCGTCAATTCAAACATGATTGGTACAAAGGCCGGCATGTTCTCGATATAGCTAAAACTTGGCTTACCACCAATGTTTTGTGGCCAATCTTCAATCATGATGAAGTTCATCATCGTAACTGCTACAGACAGTCCAACCAATCCATACATGAAAGCACAGATGGCAAGTCGCGTATCAGCAAGGCCCATTGCTTTCTCTAGTCCGTGAACTGGGAAAGGGGTGTACACTTCCTCAATGTGATAGTGTGCCTTACGGGTCTCCTTAACGGCATTCAGCAGAATGTCGTCGTCAGTGTAAAGTGCGTGAATTACTTTTGAAGCCATCCGTTATTGATTTTTAAGTTCGTTAGCTTGACCAGCCCAGTCGTCGCGCTTAGCACGGCCTGGGAACTCGCCAATAATGCTGTCTAATAGGTCATATTCTGCATCGGTCATCTTACTAACTTGATCAAAAGTGTAGATACCGAGTTCGTGTAATTTTCCTTCCATTTTAGGTCCAACTCCAGAGATTTTCTTCAAATCATCTGCAGTGTCCGTATCAGGATTAAAGCTTCCGAGTTTGCTCATCAAGGTGCTGATACCTGCTGCCTTATCTTCTTCAGATAAGTCTGCTGCAGGAACTGCTTCTACTTGAGTAGCTGCTGTATCTGGCATGGTGTAATGCGGAGCATCATCACCTTGCTCAGCTCTTAGGTTCTTGTAGCGATCTCCAGATGATTTGAGGATCGACTTCACCTCTGCTTGTGCAATTACTGGGAAGGTTCTTGCGTATAGTAAGAACAATACAAAGAAGAATCCAATGGTTCCGATGAAGATCCCGATATCTACAAAGGTTGGTGAGAACATGGTCCATGATGATGGCAAGTAGTCACGGTGCAATGAAGTTACGATGATCACGAAACGCTCAAACCACATTCCGATGTTTACCACGATCGAGATGAAGAAAGAGAACATAATGCTTCTTCTAAGTTTTGGGAACCACATGAACTGTGGTGAGAACACGTTACAGGTCATCATTGCCCAATATGCCCACCAGTAAGGTCCGGTTGCACGGTTGAGGAATGCGTACTGTTCGTATTCAACTCCAGAGTACCAAGCAATGAAAAGCTCAGTGATGTAAGCTACACCTACGATAGAACCGGTGATCATGATCACAATGTTCATAAGCTCGATGTGCTGAATAGTAATGTAGTTCTCCAAATTAGACACCTTACGCATAATGATCAGTAGGGTGTTTACCATCGCGAATCCAGAGAAGATCGCCCCAGCAACGAAGTACGGTGGGAAGATCGTGGTGTGCCATCCAGGAATTACCGAAGTAGCAAAGTCAAAGGATACAATGGTGTGTACAGAAAGTACAAGTGGTGTTGCCAAACCGGCCAATACCAAAGATACTTCTTCAAATCGCTGCCAGTCTTTAGCGCGTCCAGACCATCCAAAGGAAAGGATGCTGTAAATTCTTTTAGTAAAAGGAGTGATCGCTCTATCGCGGATCATCGCGAAGTCAGGTAAAAGTCCAGTCCACCAGAATACCAAGGAAACCGATAAATAGGTAGAGATCGCGAATACGTCCCAAAGTAGCGGTGAGTTAAAGTTTACCCACAGCGAACCAAATTGGTTCGGGATCGGCAATACCCAGTAAGCCAACCAAGGACGTCCCATGTGAATAATTGGGAATAAACCAGCCTGAATTACCGAGAAGATCGTCATCGCCTCTGCAGATCGGTTAATTGCCATTCTCCATTTCTGACGGAATAAGAGTAGTACCGCAGAGATCAGTGTTCCCGCGTGACCAATACCTACCCACCAAACGAAGTTGGTGATATCCCAGGCCCAACCTACGGTCTTGTTAAGACCCCAAGTTCCAACCCCTGTTGAGACGGTGTAAACGATACATCCTATTCCCCATAAAAATGCAACCAGTGCAATGGAAAAAACTATCCACCATTGCTTATTGGCAGTACCTTCAACAGGCGCAGCTACGTCACGAGTGACGTCACTGTATGTTTTGTTACCTGTTACTAAAGGTCTTCTAATGGGTGCTTCGTAATGCGATGCCATATCCTTTGCTAAAATTATTTAGTAGTTACGATTCTTTAGTATTTCTCACCTTAGTCTGGTACATCACGTTTGGCTCTGTACCTACAGCTTCTAGTAGGTGATACATACGACTGTCTTTTTTCTTCTTGTAGATCTCACTGTCGTGATCGTTGATATCTCCAAAGGTGATTGCTCCTGCAGAACATGCGTTAGAACAAGCAGTTTGGAATTCACCGTCTTTAACAGGACGTCCGTCGCGCTTAGCATCAAGAATAGTCTTCTGTGTCATTTGGATACACATAGAACATTTCTCCATAACCCCGCGAGAACGCACTACAACGTCTGGGTTCAATACCATACGACCAAGGTCGTTGTTCATGTGGTAGTTGAACTCGTCATTCTCGTTGTACAAGAACCAGTTGAAGCGACGTACTTTATAAGGACAGTTGTTTGCACAGTAACGCGTACCCACACAACGGTTATAAGCCATGTGGTTTTGACCTTGACGACCGTGAGAAGATGCAGCTACTGGACACACCGTCTCACAAGGAGCGTGGTTACAGTGCTGACACATAACTGGCATAAAGGCCACTTGCGGATTCTCTGATGGATCTTCCATTTCTAGGAATCCTCCAAGAGAACCATTGTCTCCAAAGAGTCCAGACATATCGTCTTTCTTCTGAGTATCTGCTGCAAAGTTTTCTTCTGACGAGTAGTAACGGTCAATTCTCAACCAGTGCATATCGCGGCTGCGACGTACTTCTGATTTACCTACTACTGGTACGTTATTTTCTGCATGACAAGCGATCACACAAGCCCCACAACCTGTACAAGCGTTCAGGTCAATAGACATATTGAAGTGGTGACCGACAGAACGATCAAACGGATCCCAAAGGTCAGCATCTGGAGAAGTCACAGGAATTTCCTGGTGATCCTTAGATACTTCTGGAATTGGGTTCCAATAGTGAACGTCTTTGTCCTTATATACATCTAAGGTGGTCTCGCGAATAATATCGCGACCCATCATAGTATTGTGCAACTGTACACAAGCAAATTCGTGATCTCCAGAGGTTTTCTCCACCTGAACACCTGCTTGCATCAAGTTGAATCCGTTGTAAAGTGCATAAGCATTTACACCGGTTTGCATTTCTTTTTGAATGGCGTTGGTTTGCCCGTAACCTAAAGCAAGTCCAACAGTACCTTTTGCTTGTCCTGGCTGGATGTACACAGGTACCTTTTCAAGAGTAACATCACCTACAGTTACTTTGGCGTAAGAACCGTTCAAAGCACCGTTAGCAACATTCTCGTTGATGATCCCTTTGGCCGCAGCATCGGCTGCAGACATGGTTAAGTAGTTATCCCAAGATGCACGAGTGATCGGATCTGGCATTTCTTGCAACCAAGGGTTGTTTGCCTGACGTCCATCACCAATTGCAGTGTTGGTATATAAAAGAAGTTCCATTCCGCTGGAAGCTCCATCTTGAGCTCCGTTAGAAGTAGCATCTTCTAAAGTTGTATCTACGTTCTCTGAACCAGCTACGTCCATAGCTACTTCAGCATCGCTCATAAAGACACCATCTTGAAGCGCTTGGTTCCAAGAAGATCCTCCAAGGATAGACGCCCAAGTGTCCTTAATATAATCGTAATAGGTTTGATCACTCTCCATCCAAGCCAATAGGGTATCTTGGAAAGAACGCGTGTCAAATAATGGTCTGATGGTTGGCTGCTGCAAACTGAAGTATCCCTTCTTGATTTGCGCATCACCCCAAGACTCTAAATAATGTGGAGTAGCACCTACGAACTGAGAAGCCGCAGCAGTAGCGTTAGCTTTCATGGCAAAGGTTGCACTCAATTCAAGGTTGGCGAAGGCCTCAACAAATCCTTTCCCTGGGAAAGCATAAACCGGATCCACACCTACGGCGATAAGTCCTTTTACAGAACCGCTCATCACGCCGTTCATTACTTTAAGCACCTCAGCTTTATTTCCCTGACGTACCATTCGAGGCTTAGCAGCATCCATTACTACAGAGTTGGCATTCATTTCCAACACCATAGCTTGGCAAGCTACATCCTCAGCACCACAAACCACTACTCCGTTTGCACCGGCAGCGTTTAATTGTGCTTTTGCATTTTTCACAGCTTCTGCTACTTTGTCTGAAAGACCAGAAGTAGATCCGCCGTTCAATGCGTTCATTATCTTTTTAAGTTCTGATGGCTTAACAGCAACACGCTTGTCGGCGTTAGCACCAGATAAGGTCATGTTTGATTCAAACTGAATGTGACGAGACATTTTCCCGTTCTTTGGAACACGTCCGGCAGAATATCCAGAATCGTATCCGCCACCTTGCCAGTCACCTAGAATATCAGCTCCAACAGAAACGATCACCTCTGCTTTAGAGAAATCGTAATCTGCTAAGGCGCGAACCCCGAATTTGTTTTGGAAGGCATCCAAAGCCTCTGAGCTCGATACTGAATCATAAACAACGTGCTTTACGTTAGGATACTTTGCAGTGAACTCAGCGATCAGTTTGGAAGTAGAAGGGCTTGCAAAGGTCTGTGTCAAAAGAACAACTTCCTTTCCAGCCATTCCGTTTAGCTTAGCGGCCATTTGGCTGTCAAAGTCGGCCCAAGAAGCTGCTTCTCCCCCGATCATTGGCCCAGCCAAACGCTGTGTGTCATACATAGACAACACAGAAGCATGTACACGGGCGTTTACGCTCCCGTTGTGCATGGCCATATCGTTAGATTCTACTTTAATAGGACGCCCTTCACGAGTCTTGATCAATACGTTTGCAAAATCAAAACCGTCTGCAATGGTGGTCGCATAGTAGTTCGCTACTCCAGGGACAATCTCATCAGGAGCGTTTACGTAAGGAATAGATTTGATTACTGGACCTTCACAGGCAGCCAAGGTAGCTGCAGCTGTAGAGAATCCAACAAACTTTAAGAAGTCACGTCTAGAAGTCGAAGAATTCTCCATGGTCTGCTCGTCCCCAAGGAACTCATCAGTTGGAATCTGTTCAACGAATTCGTTTTGTCGTAGCGTCTCAAGAATAGGGCTGTGATCTTTCAGCTCCTCAACACTTTTCCAGTATTTCTTGTTCGATGCCATATATAATCGAAATTTGCCTTTAATGAATTAGTAGTGACATTTTCCACATTCCAAACCACCGTTCTGTGCAGCAGTAAGTGTAGGGAAGTCATACTCTTTAGAAAGCGTCTCGTGAATTTTCGCGTAGTACTCGTTGCTCTCTAGTTTAACATTGGTTTCGCGGTGACAGTTGATACACCATCCCATAGTTAGCGGAGAATATTGATACATAATCTCCATCTCCTCCACAGGACCGTGACAGGTCTGACACTCAACACCCGCAACAGTTACGTGTTGGGAGTGGTTGAAGTATGCGAAATCCGGAAGGTTGTGGATTCTCACCCACTTCACCGGCTTGGTCTCTCCTGTGTAACGCTGGTTGTCTCTATCCCAACCTACAGCGTCGTATAATTTTTGAATTTCTTTGTTGTAATCGATCTGATACTCAGAAATACCTTCTTGGTAAGTCTTATCTCCAACTTGAGCGATGTTCTTGTGGCAGTTCATACACACATTCAAAGATGGAATTCCAGAATGCTTACTCTTACGAGCAGAACTGTGACAGTACTTACAATCGATTTGGTTTGTACCTGCGTGGATTCTGTGTGAGTAGTGAATTGGTTGTACTGGAGCATAACCCTGATCTACCCCTACTTGCATCATCCATCCGTAAGCGAAGTATCCACTTGCTAATAGTAAGAAGATAGCGCTCACTAGAACTAAGAACTGATTTTGTGCAAACGCCTTCCAAATAGGCAAACGCTCTGCACGGGCTTTGTCTTCATATTCAACACCGTTAGCAACGGCAATTCTTTTCAATGTCTTGTTAACCAAGTAAAGCATGATGGCTAACATCAAGAATACTAGAGCTAGAACTGCTAGAATGATGTCGCTGGAGATACCTCCTCCGCCTGCACCTGCAGTCGCTGGACCTGCACCTGTTGGAGGAGCTGGTGGTGGCTTTGGCGTGTAGGTGTAAGCAATGATGTTGTCAATGTCCTCGTTGGAGAGTGCCGGGAAGGAATTCATCACAGCTCCGTTATACTCCGTAGAGATTGCAACAGCTCTGGCATCACCAGATTTGATCAGCTCTTGTGAATTGCGGATCCATTTGTAAAGCCACTCTTTCTCGTATTTGTCTCCGACTCCAAAAAGAGCAGGACCCGTAGCTTTGGCATAGAGCTTGTGACAGGATGCACAGTTGGCGTTGAACAATGTTTTTCCGGCAGCGGGATCTCCTCCGAGATCAGCAGCGGGAGCAGCATCGGCAACAGCATCAGCGGCAGCTGGCTCTTGACCAAAAGTTAAGGTTGAAAACGATAGCAGTAATGCTAGTAAAGTGAGTGATAATCTGGTAGTTAACGAACGGTGTGTCACCTTTTTCATACTTCAGGTTAATTATCGTCTTTTAAGCGGCTCTAAATCGGCCTTTTTAGTTAGTTAAAAAAGCTATTTTAGGAGCCATAAATAACACGGCAAAACTACGACATAAAGTCGATTTTAAAAAGTGTGAACGGATTGTTAATCTACAATTTATAACGATTCTAAATAATAAAAAATAAAAGTAGTGAGTTATAAAGCTATACCTTTGCCAACACAGTAATTTACGAAGATGAAGAGCACAAAAATTAAATTGTTGATTTTGGGTCTAATAGCCCTGTTTTCGGTCCAGAATACGACTGCTCAACAGGGGCAGGTCACCGTGAATGAGGATCCGCAGATTGCCGAACTCTTGGACCTAAAAAAATCCATGGAAAAGAACAACAAACTCGCCGATGGATATACCATTCAACTCTATTATGGAGAGCTCAATACCGCCAACAAGACCCTACGCGATTACAAGAATAGTTTTGCCGAATGGCCCGCGAACATTGAATATGAAACACCAAATTACAAGGTCTGGGTCGGTAATTTTAGCACACGTCTCGAGGCTGATCAGGCTTTGGTGAAGATACAAGAGAAGTTCCCCACCGCTTTCCCAATAAAGCGGAGTCGGGCAAAGAAAAAGGATGAATAAAGCATAAAAAAAGCGACCAAATGGTCGCTTTTTTTTTATTTCTATTAAACTGTCAATTACAGCTTCTTCTTAACGGCCACTTCTTGGAATGCCTCTATAATATCACCTTCTTTAACGTCATTATAGTTCTTGACTTGCATACCACAGTCGTAGCCTTTAGACACTTCTTTTACATCGTCTTTAAATCGCTTCAAGGAAGCCAATTCGCCCGTGAAGATAACCACCCCTTCGCGGATCAGACGTACACCTGAATTGCGGAAGATCTTTCCGTTGGTTACCATACAACCTGCAATGGTTCCGATCTTGGAAATCTTGAAGGTCTCGCGGATCTCTGCGGTTCCAGTAACCTCTTCCTTCATTTCTGGAGAAAGCATACCTTCCATCGCATCTTTAAGATCGTTGATCGCATCATAGATGATCGAATACGTTCTGATGTCGATTTCTTCCTTATCAGCTACCTGACGGGCATTACCCATCGGACGTACATTAAATCCAATAATGATCGCATCAGAAGCAGACGCTAATAGCACATCACTTTCCGTGATCGCACCCACACCTTTATGCAGGATGTTCACTTGAATCTCCTCTGTAGAGAGTTTCTGGAACGAATCGGTCAAAGCTTCCACAGAACCATCCACATCTCCTTTAAGGATAATGTTAAGCTCTTTAAAGTCTCCAAGGGCGATTCGACGTCCAATCTCATCAAGAGTAATGTGACGCTGGGTTCTTACAGACTGCTCACGTTGTAATTGCGTACGCTTAGCTGCTATAGCTTTTGCTTCACGTTCGTCTTCAAAGACGTTAAATTTATCACCTGCCTGAGGCGCTCCGTCCAATCCTAAGATAGAAACCGGAGTAGCCGGTCCTGCCTTTTTAATGGATTTACCGCGCTCATCCTGCATGGCTTTTACCTTACCAGAGTGTTGTCCGGCAAGTACATAATCTCCAATTTCAAGAGTACCGGCTTGTACCAATATAGTAGACACATAACCTCTACCCTTATCCAAGAAGGCTTCAATCACACTACCTACAGCCGCCTTGTGCGGGTTGGCTTTAAGTTCTAGAAGCTCTGCCTCTAATAACACCTTTTCTAGGAGTTCATTCACTCCTTGACCGGTTTTGGCCGAGATGTCATGCGATTGGATCTTACCACCCCAATCCTCTACCAAGAGGTTCATGGCCGCAAGTCCTTCTTTAATCTTATCTGGATTCGCCGTTGGCTTATCTACCTTGTTAATCGCGAAAACGATTGGCACTCCAGCCGCTTGGGCGTGAGAGATCGCTTCCTTGGTCTGAGGCATGATATCATCATCCGCAGCAACCACAATGATCACTAAGTCAGTTACTTGAGTACCTCTAGCACGCATCGCGGTAAAGGCCTCGTGACCAGGAGTATCAAGGAAAGTGATCTTTTGACCGCTTTCTAAGGTTACTCCGTAGGCTCCAATGTGCTGGGTGATTCCTCCGGATTCTCCGGCAATCACATTCGCATCACGAATATAATCCAGTAAAGAGGTCTTACCGTGGTCAACGTGACCCATAACCGTTACGATCGGTGCACGAGACTCCAGATCTTCTGGTTTGTCTTCAACCTCTTGAATTGCTTCTTCAATATCTGCAGTGACAAATTCTACCTCAAACCCGAATTCATCGGCAACAATAGAAAGGGTTTCTGCATCTAGACGCTGGTTCATGGTCACCATCATTCCCAAAGACATACAAGCAGAGATGATCTGTGTCACTGACACATCCATCATGGTTGCAACCTCACTTACCGTAACAAATTCTGTTACGCGTAGTGTTTTGCTTTCTGCTTCTGCTGCTGCCAGTTCTTTCTCCGTCTTTTCACGGTGAGAATCACGCTTCTCACGACGGTACTTAGCACCTTTTCCTTTACTGCTCTTCCCTTGAAGCTTTTCAAGAGTTTCGCGTACTTGTCTTTGCACTTCTTCCTCAGACGGCTCCTCCTTTACAATTGGAGAACGTCTGTTTCCGCCGCGTCTGTTATCACGACCTCCGGATGGCTCCTTACTGATACGTCTGCGCTTGCCGCGTTTCTCTCGGTTAGGTCCGCCACCTTTCTTGTCGTCCTTGTTTTCGGTATCTTTCTTTTTACGCTCTGGCTTTTTGAACTTATCCAGATCGATTTTTTGTCCTGTGAAGTTAGGACCGTCCAGCTTTTTGTACTGGGTTTTTACCTTGTCCGGTTTGCCTGGCTCCGCTGGAGCCTCTTCTTTCTTGGCTTCTACTGGAGCAGCTTCCTTCTTCTCCTCTTTCTTCTCAGGAGCTTTTGGAGCTTTAAGAGCTTCCTTTTCAACTTTAGGAGCTTCCTGCTCTTTAACCGGTTCTGGCTGTGGCTCAGGCTCTGGGGCAGGGGTTTCCTTCTTAGGCTCTAGGTCAATCTTACCTACTGCCTTTGGCCCATCGAGCTGCGCTTTGGCTTTGATCACTTTGGAAGTTTCGCGTTGCTGCTTTTCTTCCAGTTCGCGTTCACGAGCCAAACGGAGTTCTTCTTTCTCCTTTCGCTTTTCTTCACCAACTTCTTTTGAGGCTACCTTCTTGCTCTTGTCCGTTTGAAACTCGTCAAACAGAATTTGATATTCCTCTCCCGTGATCTTGGTAGTAGGGCGTGCCTCCACCTCGAATCCGTTTTCCTTTAAAAAGTCAACGGCACGATCAAGCGAAATATTAAACTCTCGCAAAACTTTACTAAGCCTCATTGTTTTTACTTCAGCCATAAAAATGCTTCTCTCTTAGCTAATAAGAATCCGCAAGTTACAATTTACTCCTCGAATTCTTCTTTTAAAATATTCATTACTTCGACGATGGTTTCTTCTTCCAAATCGGTCATTTTCACCAAATCGCCAACTTCTTTTTCCAAGATACTCTTGGCGGTATCTAAACCTATTTTGCTGAATTCTGCGATGATCCAATCTTCGATCTCATCAGAGAATTCTCTTAATTCTACGTCTTCTTCTGCACCTTCACGGAACACATCGATCTCGTAGCCAGTCAATTGACCCGCCAAACGAATGTTATGTCCTCCGCGTCCGATGGCTTTAGAAACCTCCTCAGGACGCAAGATAACCTCAGCACGCTTGTTCTCCTCATCCAATTTCATAGAAGTGATCTTGGCTGGGCTCAAGGCACGGGAGATGAACAATTGCAGGTTGTTGGTGTAGTTGATCACGTCAATGTTCTCATTACCCAACTCGCGCACGATTCCGTGAATACGCGATCCTTTCATACCCACACAGGCACCAACAGGATCAATACGGTCGTCATAAGAGTCTACAGCCACTTTGGCCTTTTCTCCTGGAATACGCACAACTTTCTTTACTGTAATCAAACCGTCAAATACTTCCGGAATTTCTTGTTCGAAGAGTTTTTCCAAAAACAATGGGTTTGCACGAGACATGATGATCGCAGGCTTGTTGCCTTTGAGCTCCACGCTCTCAATGATACCGCGAACGTTCTCTCCTTTGCGGAAGAAGTCCGATGGAATCTGACGATCCTTTGGCAAAATGATCTCATTGCCTTCATCGTCCAACAAAATTACCGCGCGGTGACGAATGTGGTGCACCTCTGCCGTATAAATCTCACCTTCAAGCTCTTTAAATTGCTTGTAGATGTTGGTATTGTCATGCTCGTGGATCTTAGAGATCAAGTTCTGACGCAAGGCCAAAATACTTCTACGTCCAAGATCAATGAGCTTTACTTCTTCGGATACATCCTCGCCAACCTCAAAGTCAGGCTCAATCTTACGAGCTTCTGTCAATGAAATTTCCTGGTTCTCGTCTTCAACTTCGCCATCGGCCACAACGATTCGGTTGCGCCAGATCTCTAAATCCCCTTTGTCAGGGTTAATGATAATATCGAAGTTATCGTCATCTCCGTACTTTTTCTTTAAAGCACTTCTGAATACATCTTCCAAAATCGCCATCAGGGTTACACGATCGATCAGCTTGTCGTCCTTAAACTCTGAAAATGATTCGATTAATGCGAGATTTTCCATCTGCTTATTCTTAATTAAAATTTGATCATCACTTTAGCTTCGGCAATATCGGCATAAGCCAAAGTCGCCTCTTTCTGCACAGTCACCTTGCCCTTTCCAACAGGCTTAGGCTCTCGGGTCTTCCAACTCAGGGTACAACCTGAATCGTCTGCAGCCGTTAAATCGCCTTCCAGTTTTTCTCCTTCGGCGGTCTTAATAGCAAGTTTCCGACCAATGTTCTTTACGTACTGTCTCGGCAATTCCAAAGGCGCTGTAGCTCCTGCAGAGGTCACCTCCAAGGAAAAGTCCGTTTCCTCACGATCTAAGTTGTGCTCTACTGCGCGGCTCATGGAAATGCAGTCTTCAACGCGCACTCCTTGGTCTCCATCAATGACAATCTTGATCTGATTGGCCTCACCAATGTGCAGGTCTATCAAAAAAAGATCCGGGCGCTCTTCTAGCGCTGCGGAGACAAGATCGGTTACTATTTCTTTGAACATGGTCTATAAAAAGAGGGGACTTTGTGTCCCCTCATAGTTCGTTATTCCCTATAAATGCGCTGCAAATATAGCAATAATATTTGAGACTTAAAAGCCTTTGACGCATGGGTTTATTTCGTAATTTCCTACATACTAAAAACCACAAACATGCAACGAATATTAGTGCCAACCGACTTTTCTGAACAAGCTGAGTACGCATTAAAAGTAGCTGCGGACCTTGCCAGAAAACACAATGGAGAAATTCACCTACTCCATATTTTAGAATTACCGATCCATTTGGCCAATTCTGGAAACAACGAACAACTTCCAGAATCCTTGTTTTTCATAAAGCTCGCTGAAAAGAATTTCAAGGAAATGGAGCGCAAACCCTATTTAGAAGGATTGACTGTACATCAGGAGGTAGCTTACAACGAGATCTACGCAGGAATCCAAGACGCGATCAAGGTCAATGAAATTGATCTTATTGTTATGGGCTCGCATGGTGCCAGCGGATTTAAAGAGATGTTTATTGGTAGCAATACAGAGAAAGTAGTTCGTACTTCGGATAAACCTGTATTGGTCATCAAAAACAATCACGATGATTTTGACATCAACGATTTTGTGTTCGCAACGGATTTTTCTGAAGAATGCAGAACTCCTTTAGACAAGGCATACAAGTTTGCACAAAGCATGAATGCGAAGCTCCATTTGCTCTTTGTCAATACGGTGAGTGATTTTAAGACTTCTGACGAAGCACTAACCCTTATGAGGAACTTTACTAAAGGCATGAACCTAGAGAATTACAGCCTGAACATTTACAACGATCATTCTGTAGAGAAAGGTATTTTGAATTTTGCTAAGGAAATGGACGCGCAATTGGTGGGTATGTCTACGCACGGCCGCAAAGGGCTGTCTCACTTTTTTAATGGAAGTATCAGTGAAGATTTGGTAAATCACGCGCAACGCCCGGTCATCACCTTTAGAATATAAAAAAGGAATAACCATTAAGGCTATCCCTTTTTCCAAAGTGTCTGTATCACAGTAAGTTTAAACTGTAGGTACGTGATATAAACGTTTTTCTATTTTTCTCTTTTTCACGGTGATGGTCTTCATCAATTCCATGATGGAGGCATCTTTATTTTGTTTGTAAATCTCGTTGAGTCCAAGTACCAAGGCCTTCGCTTCTCTTGAAGCTTTTACCCGATCACTAGTGGACATGTGGCTCATCTTTCTGCTGAGGAACTCTTGGGCTTTTTCAAATAGGCTCATAGCTTTAAATTTTAGTTAAGTAAAACTAATCATTGTTAGGCTTGAAAACTAGAATTTTAGCTTTTGTTTAACTATTCCGATAAAAAACTAAACATAACTAAAATTTATACCTACTATTGCCTTTGTTTATGGGCTATTCCAAGAGTGTCGCATCCTCTTGTTTTTCAGATTCTTCCACAGTATGTTGAGGCAGTAATTCTATCCCCTTTTGAAGGACTAAATTGTTGGGCAAAGTTAGGTACTCTCCAGTGTCTGTGGTCATGTACAAATAAAAACCCGTTATATCGGTCACAACGCCGGTCCAATTGTAATCTTTATCAATCACTTTTATACGATGTCCGATACGCACCGGATGGTTAAAAAACAAGATCAAACTCGCGGTCAAATTAGATAGGATTGACCATTGGGCAAAAAAACCGACACCGAGTACTGCTAGGATGGAGCTGATAAATACAGTAAAGTTTTCCAGCTTCAGTCCCCACACTACTGCTAAAACAATGGCGGCCAAGCTGTAGACCAATATATAATGTAGGTTCAAGACCACTTTTCTGCGATTGCCGTCTAAATTCCGCAGCACAGAAAACCTGCGCAAAAACAAGCGCCCTAAAACTATGGCTATGAATATGGCTACCAAGACGATAACGGTCCAAATGAGTTTCTCAGTCACGACTAATAAGGGTCTATACGAAATTAATAAATCTAACGTCCTTCAGATAGCCCGAAACTGATTAAAATTCCAAAATTCAAAATTCACGATTTTGAGCGTTTTTTCGTTAAAATACACCCAAAATGAGTCATTTTCGTGATATTTTGAAGCTTTTTGTTATGTTTTTATTCAAAATTGTATTGAATGAGACAACTCAAAATTACCAAACAAGTCACCTTAAGGGACTCTAAAGCCGTAACGGCTTATTTGAATGAAGTAAGTAAAATTCCTATGATCACCGCCGATGAAGAAGCCGAGCTTGCGCTTCGCATCAAAGACGGGGATCAAAAAGCATTGGACAAACTGGTCCGCGCCAATTTGCGCTTTGTAGTATCTGTTGCCAAACAGTATCAAGGCCAAGGCATGAATCTTACAGATCTTATCAATGAAGGTAACTTAGGCTTAGTAAAAGCTGCCAAACGATTTGACGAAACTCGAGGATTCAAATTCATCTCTTACGCTGTATGGTGGATCCGCCAATCCATCATTAGTGCTATTTCAAACCGTGGGAGAATGATTCGTCTTCCTTCTAACAAGATTGGAGCTCTTAAGAAGATCTATCGCGCTTATTCGCATTTGGAGCAGAGTCATCAAAGACCGCCAACTGCAACTGAAATCGCCAACGAGGTAGACATGTCTGTTGATGATGTAAAACTCAGCATGAAAAACTCAGGGAGACATCTATCCATGGACGCACCCATAAAAGAGGGAGAAACCACGGATCGCTACGCCCTTACTATATCAGAAGATAGCTTAAAACCTAACGAATCCTTGATGCAAGAAGCCTTGCAAACAGATATGGAAATGGTTTTAGAAGAACTTCCTGGACGTCAAAGCGACCTCTTAAAAATGTACTACGGACTCGGAAAATCCAGAGCAGTGAGCATGGGTGAGATCGGAGCGTATTTTGGAATCACTCGAGAACGCGTTCGCCAGATCAAGGATCGAGCAATCCGCAACCTGCGCAAAAAGTCCAGTACCACAGCTGTACTTCAAGGTTATCTGGGATAAAACACCATCGAATTAAATTTAAGACACCATAAACAAGCATGATTAAGAAAAACAATGCCACTCCTCCATCAGACGAAAAACCTTTACCTAACAACAAATCTTACGGCCTCGGTGCTCGGGTAGGACGCAGAAGACCAGCAAGACCGAAATTAAAATCCTTATCTAGGCTCACTAAATCTGCGATGATCTAATATTGCTCCAAAAAAATAAAACCCCGACGTGAAAACATCGGGGTTTTTTTGACCATAAACAGACTATTTTCTTACCAAAAAAAATGACACTTTTACACGTTTATGATCAGACACTACTATTAACAAGATGTCTTAAAAATTGTCAATTCCATTGTTTGGTTGATACACAAGATTGAAGGTGTAGTAACGAGAAGCATCAGTCATTGGGTCTGGATTGGCGGGCGCACCTTCATAATAACTTAAAATCTCAATTTTTGCGTACTGTCCCTCGGTGGTTCTAAATACCAAAATTTTACCTGCCAATGGAGTAATGGTAAATGTTGCTGGATTGTAGTTGTACCACCCATTGTCTGAACCTGTTGGAATAGCAAGAATATCTGCGGCATCCTGAACGAAGGCTGCAGTGTCAATATCAACTACAGAATCCATAGTTCCTGTCGCGATATATGCAGCAGCATTTCCGGTACGGTCCGGCTCGTCAGCTGTTCCCTGAGAAACACCTCCATTAACTAAAATCGTGGTTCCTCTAAGTGCAATATCCCAGTCCGTTTCACTATCGGTCTGCGTCATGGTGTCTAGGTCAAACTTGGTGAAAGGACCTCCTGGAGGAGTTCCGCCGCCACCAGTTTGCGGTGCGTGAAGATCTGCTACAAGACCTACAACTAGATCTGCAATCGGTTGGGTATCGTCATTGTCATCTGCGTTTGCCACAAATCCATCAGGGGCTTCACAAGCCATAACAATGGTGTTGGCATCACCTAGACCGTCGTTGTCAGCATCGGCAAAAAATTCAACCTCAGTACACGCCTCAGCCACCACGTCGCCATCATCATCGTTACTGCAGGCCGTAAAACCAAGCATCAAACTTGAGAGAAAAAATAACTTAATCGTTTTCATAATTAGTAATAAGTAGAGTTAAAAATTAAAATTGATTCTGCCGTAGAAAAGACTACCGGCAATATTGCTTATGTTTTGTTCGTCAGTGAAATTCAGAATATTGTCTGCACCAACACCTACTTCAAAATTGTTGAGCACCTTTTTGTTGATTGCCAAATCCACAGTGGCATAACCTTCTACGAATTCATCAAACTGATCTAGGTAGGTATTGCCGTTGGTGTCAAATAGGCCAAATTTGCTTCGATAGGTGGTTCTGAGGTTGGTGTTCAGTCTCCACTTAGGAATCTCGTAGAATACTTTAAAATTCGCCAAGTGTCTGGATCTGTTGAATAGCCCAAAGTAGTCGTCTTCTTCTAATTGAAATGAGGGGGACGTAGTGCTCAATCGGGCAAAGACTTCACCATTTTCAAAAGCCTCTTCTGCCTCTCTGTCTTTGGCATAGAGAAGTTGATATCCTCCCGATATTGTGAGTCTATTGTTGATCTTCCAACGGGCATCAAACTCAACCCCTTGGGTGTAAACCTCCGCTTGATTTCTATAACTGAACACGTTTTGACCGTTGGTTTTTCTGGCGATCACCTGGGTGTCAATTAGATTCTCAATGTTGTTTCGAAATACATTGACATTGAGTTTTACTCCTCGAATCGGTTTAAAATCAAATCCAAAATTATAGGCTACAGAACTCTCTGGTTTTAAAGCGTCATTGAACTGAGCAATGATGTTGGGCAGATTACTCACAGTTTCATCGGTAAGTTCACCGCGATCCGCCAGCAACTGCAATTGCGTAGGAACAGCGTTATATCCCAACACCGTGTATCCTACTGTAGAATTGGTGAAATCAAAATAGAGTTGTCTGAAATCTGGAGCCTTAAAACCGTAGCCCACAGATCCTTTTACAGCAACCCAATTAAAGAGTTCATAACGCACCGCCGCTTTTGGGCTAAATTGAGACGCGTATACATTGTGGTCATCATACCTAAAACCAACAATGACGTTTAACTTTTCAAGCGGATGTCCGTCATATTGTGCATAGACGTAAGGCGCGTTGAACTCTGGCTTTTCAAAAAAATCAGTTCTATCAAGAGTTTCGTTGGTAAGCCCTATCCCGCCAATGAACTGATGATCATCATTTATTTTATAAGTGGAACGAATTTCTGGGCGCAAGAAGCGTTGATCAAAATCGCTAAAGGAGAATTGAGAACCGTCCGGATTATTAAGCGTTTGCTCGGCCACATACTGAGTCGTATAAAATTCCAAATACGCACTCCATTTTTCAGTAAACTCATGATCTACTTTTAAAAGAGCATTCCATTCATTGATTACGTTTTCACCTGAAAGGTCCACAGTCGGGCGACTGTCCTGATCTTGTGTGTAGAAACGCCCAGACAAAAGCGCCTTGGTTTTATCAGTAATGTCGTAAGTGGTCTGTAAATTGAATGTGCAATTTGAAAATGCATCTACCGTGCGGGTTTCCGTATCTGGCGTGAGGTCATAACCATCACTACTGAAGCGATTGACAAAAGCATTTATGCCAAAGCGGTTCTTTTTATAATTAACTGAAGCATTGAAGTCTTGAGAATTGAACGTACCACTTCTATGACCAACTTGACCTCTAAATCCCTCTTTGGGCTGTTCGGTGATAATATTGATAACTCCGCCCAGAGCTTCGCTTCCGTAAAGGCTGGAAGAAGCACCTTTGACAATCTCCAACTGTTTGATATTCCCAACGGCCAATCGATTGAGATCTAAGGTTCCGGCAGATCGTCCTACCAAAGGAACTCCGTCTACCAAAATCAAGGAATACTGACTGTCTAAACCTTGAAGCTGAACTCCTTCTCCTCCACCAAAATCAGGTACGGTGATCAGACCTGTTTGTTCGTTGATCACCTCAGCTAAACGTACAGAATTAATCTGTTGAATCTCTTTCTTACTGACAATAGACGCAGGTAAAGGCAAAGATGAAAGCTGACGCTCTGTTCGAGTTGCTGAAATAATAACCTCTTCTAAATCAGTGGGTATAGAATCGGAAAGCAGTTCTTGTCCATGCATTGAAGTGATGGACTTAATCAAGAGTGCTATTAAAGTAAATGATCTGAACATTTTATTTAGAATCGTTCTTAATAAGTGCAAATGTATAACTTATTTTTATTTAGATTAATTTTAAATAATAAAATTTGTGTTGTAATTTTGACCCTAAATCTTAGAACTATGAAAACCAATATTATTCTATTCTTCACCTTAATAATTGCTCTACCACTGTCTGCTCAGAGCAAGAAAAAACAAGATATTGCTGCCATAAAAAGCATGTGCGGTTGCTATGAAGTAACTTTCAATTTTGCAGAGACCTTTACTTATAGCGAAGATTCGCTATACAAGCCTTCTAAAAACAAGGTGTCTTACGGTTTGGAATGGGCACAATTGGTTTCTGAGGATAAAAACAATGTCAGCATTCAACACATTCTCCAAGTTGGAAACCCTAGCGAACCTATGATCGTAAAACACTGGAGACAAGATTGGTCATTCCAAAACCAAGACTTTTATATGTATGACGGTGACAACAATTGGATCTACCAACGCAAAGACAAGGCAGATGTTAAAGGACAATGGACCCAAAAGGTATTCCAAGTAGATGACAGTCCTAGATATGAAGGTTCTGCCTCTTGGGTGCACGTAGATGGAAAAAGCTATTGGGAAAACACCACTCCTGCGCCACTGCCAAGACGTGAATACACCACAAGAAGTGATTACAATGTTACCATCAGAGGAAACCGCCAAGAGATCACAAACTTTGGCTGGGTACACGACCAAGACAATCAAAAAGTGATTCGCACGCCAGGAGAGGACGATATTATCTTGGCGGCGGAAAAAGGATATAACGTTTATAAAAAAGTAGACGACAGCCGTTGTGCTGCAGCTGCCAAATGGTGGGTTGAGAATAATGAAAAGTGGGCGACGGTTCGCGCTAAATGGGACGAAGTTTACGCAAGAAACATGAACTTGTCCCTGGAAACCAAGGTGGACAACAAGAGATTGTACAGCCACTTATTTACAGAAGACGAGCTCACTCAGAATGACATCGACACCATCATTGAATCCTTCGTTAAAAAGCCTTAATCATGAAATGCTCCATCATTGGGATATTCGCCTTTCTAGTCTTTTGTGGTTCAGCAAAAGGGCAAGAAAATGTTTTTACCAACCGCGCCTATTGGAAAGCGAATCCATCACTAGAACAAGTAAAAGCTGACATAGCTAAGGGTAATGATGCCACTGAACTCAACATCAATGCATTTGACGCTGTTACTTGGGCCCTCATTGAGAAAACAGACAACGCTGTAGTTAAATACTTGCTGAGCCTTGAGGGTAATGGGGTGAACAAATTGACGCATGACGGACGCACCTACATTTTTTGGGCTGCCTACAAGGACAACCTGGAAATGATGCAGTACCTCTTTGACCGCGGAGCAAAATTGGATGTCATTGACAGCCACGGATATTCGGTTTTAAATTTTGCTGCAACCACGGGTCAACTCAATACTAAATTGTACGATTTCTTAATCGAACGCGGTGCAGATCCAAAATCTGAAGTAAGCAACGCAGGGGCCAACGCGCTGCTTCTGGTTGCTCCCTTCATGAAAGATGATAGCCTTATCAACTACTTTAAAAACAAAGGAGTCTCTTTAAACAGCAAAGATGATAAGGGCAATGGAATCTTTAACTACGCAGCAAGACGTGGTAACATCGATCTGTTAGATAAACTAATCAAACTTGGTGTTGATTACAAAACGCCCAATAAAGAAGGTGGCAATGCCTTCATTTTTGCCAGTCAAGGCACTCGCGGGCACAGCAATACCCTAAAAACCTATAAATACCTAGAAAGCTTGGGAATTCAACCAAATGTGACCACAGATGACGGCTTCACTCCGCTTCATGCACTGGCCTTCAACAATAAAGATCTAGACATTTTTGATTATTTCATCGCCCAAGGAGTTGATCTTAATCAACCCGATATGAACGGCAACACGGCCTTTACAAATGCCGCTGGAAGAAACAACTTCAGCACGCTTAAACATTTAGTGGGTTATGTGAATGACATCAATGCCGCAAACGCAAAAGGCCAGACCGCGTTGATGCGGGCAGTGCGCTACAACAGTGCAGAGGTTGTTACTTTCCTTCTGAATCAGGGTGCAGATGCAACTGCAAAAGATAATGCTGGCAACAGTTTAGCCTACTATTTGATTGGAGGCTACAACAGCGACAAAACTGACATATACAATTCTAAATTCACAGCCCTCAGTGCTGCAGGACTCGATATGAATGAAACACAATCTGCCGGTGACACACTTTGGCATCTCGCTGTAAAGGCTAACGACTTAGACCTTTTAAAGGAGCTGACAAAATGTAACATCCCCATCAATCAAAAGAACAGTGAGGGACTAACACCTTTGCACCTGGCGGCAATGAAAGCCCAAGATGCAGATATATTGAAATTCCTGATTGCACAAGGCGCAGACAAAAACTCAAAAACAGATTTTGACGAGTCCGTTTTTGATTTAGCCGCTGAGAATGAATTACTCAACCAGCAAAATATTCCTTTAAATTTCCTCAAAATATAGCCATGAGAAAATTAGCTTTACCTCTAATCACTTTGATATTCTTAGCCATTGTTGGTTTTATTAAACCCGTAGAAAAGACAGCGGTTAAATGTATGATTCAATTGGTTAACTATACCGGTGAAGGTGCTTATGTGGTGGTTTCGCTTATGAATCCTGACGGTAGTTATGCAGAAACGCTGTATGTCCAAGGCGATGATCCGGAATGGTACAGCGACATCCCAGAATGGTGGAGTTTTTATGGTAAATATCGTCCAGATATTGATGCCATTGTGGGAGAAACAGTTTCTGGTGGAGAACGCAGTTTAAGTATCTTAAAAATTCCTTCGGAAAAGATTGATGCTGGCTACAGCCTGCGTTTTGAGACTGCCGTAGAAGATCAGGAGTATTACCAAGAAGATGCACGCATTGACTTAACCACAGCTAACTTAAAAACAAAAGTAGAAGGTTCTGGGTTTATTCGCTATGTACGTCTAATGCCGCAACAGTAGTGGTTCATGACTGGTCTGATCTGGAGAAATAGTCATTATCTACTGGCTCTGGTGTCAGGCCTGTTTTTGGTATTTGCCTCTGTGACCGGGGCTATTTTGGCTTTTGAACCCATGAGCCAAATCAACACCGATTATAAATCGGTAGATCTAGCTCAGGTCTCTCTTAGCACCACAATTACCGCACTACAAGAAAAGTACGATGAGGTACTTGAATTAGAGGTAACTCCAGACGATTATCTGGTAGCAGATGTATTTACTTTTGAAGGAGAGAGTCGTCAAATATTTATTGATCCCCTTACCGGCAACGAGCTGGGTCTTGTCAAACCACAATCCCCTTTTTTTAGTTTTATAACCAATTTGCACCGATCCCTATTCTTAAAGGGCCTTGGTAGAGCCTTTGTTGGAATTGTCTCCTTCCTTTTGTTTTTGATTGCAGTATCAGGGGTTTTTTTATCGGCACAACGACAAGGAGGTTTTAAAAAATGGTTCAGTCCCGTTAAAGAAAAGGAATTCAACCAGAGATATCATGTTCGCTTAAGCCGTTGGATGATCATTCCCATTGCGCTGATAGCAATCACTGGTGTATACTTATCAACCGAGAAGTTTGATCTATTACCGGATGCTAAAATTAAGCACAACTACGACGAGATAGCTACTCATAGAACGGCACCAGATTCCCTTGAAAACATATTTGAAACTACTTCCTTGGCTGAGTTGCGGAAGTTGAGCTTTCCTTTTTCTGCGGATGAAGAAGACTATTTTGAATTAGCTTTAAAGGATAGGGAACTCCTAGTGCATCAATACTCGGGAGCTGTTATTAGTGAAGTTTCTTATCCTTTTGTGATTCTCGCTTCTCGTTGGAGTTTAAAATGGCATACGGGTCAAGGGAGTCTGCTGTGGTCAGTAATCCTTTTATTGGCTAGCCTTAGTATTGTTTTCTTTCTCTACTCCGGATTGAGCATTGCGTTTAAACGCAAAAAGAAAAGCAAGCAAATAGTCTCCAATTTTACTGCGGATGAAGCCGAAATTATAATCCTGGTCGGCTCTGAAACTCGAAATACCTATCGTTTTGCTCATGCATTTTTTAGGGAACTGGAATCTGCTGGGAAACGTGTTTTTATTGCAGATTTAAACGAATATACCACCTACGGTCAGGCTAAAACGCTCGTAGTATTTACCGCTACCTACGGTGATGGTGAAGCCCCATCAAATGCCCGACTTTTTGAACGACTGATTCATGAGGTTAGTCCTTTAAACCCGATGATTTTTGCAGTGATTGGCTTTGGTTCTAAGGATTATCCCAAGTTCTGCCAATTTGGAATCAAAGCTGATGCGCTGCTTCATGGACACCATGATTTTAGTCCGATCCTGCCGTTACACAAGATCAATGAACAATCGGAGACCGAATACGCAGCTTGGATAAAGGCCTGGAACAAGAGTCAAAATATGAACCTCAGGACTTCTTTAAAGCCGAACAAAAAAGCTGATGTAAAGTTCCAGAATTTTGAAGTGATCAACCGCACGCCTTTAAACTCAGATGACAACGTCCTTATTCAGGTGTGTCCGCAACAAAAGGGCAAGTTTGAATCTGGGGATCTGCTTCAAGTACTTGCTCCAGACACTACCAAAACCAGAGCCTATTCCATTGCCAAAGTTGATGGAGATGTCTTACTGAGTGTTAAGAAGCATGTGTTTGGAAAGTGTTCTCCTTATTTATGCAATCTCAAGAAGGGAGATTTGCTAAAGGCTTATGTTGAAAAGAATAGTAGCTTCCGCTACCCTAAAGATGCTCCAGCGGTCTGGCTAATAGCTAATGGAACCGGAATTGCCCCGTTCCTCGGCATGATCCAAAACACAGACAGCTCGCAACAACTTCGCCTCTTTTGGGGTGGCCGAACCGCAGCGTCTTTTAATCTCTACAGTGAAATTTTAGAAAAGGCACAAGCAGAGCATAATCTCCACAGCTTTGATATGGCCTTTTCTAGAGATGTTACGGGCAATTATGTCCAAGATCTTATCAGAAAAGAAGCAGAACAATTAATTGATCTGCTTGAAAACAGAGGTGTGATTATGATCTGTGGTTCTTTAAAAATGCAAGATGGAGTCTTGGAGGTTATTGCTGAATTTTTACGTGAAAATTCCAATTCAACATTAGAAGCATACCTGAGTAACGGTCAAATACTTACCGACTGTTATTAATGGCAAATATTAACACTATTTTTATTTAGAATAATTTTAAATAATGATTTTTAGCGCGTACATTTGTAGTATAATTATTCCATAAATAATTGGCCCATGTCTCATCAGGTGAAAGTCATTAAAAAAAATTGCAACGGAGAATTGTCTTACTGCGAAAACTGCAGAAAGTTTCAATTGACTTTTAACAACCTCCTTTTAGAATTCAACGATGAAGAATTGTTGAACTTTGAGACTTACCTCACGAATATTAATGTGGATTACTGGGATTGTCAAAACCGTCAGACGGCTGTCAAGAGAATTATCCCAATATACACCATGCAGAAAAACCTGCGATTGGTTTTTAGTAAACAAGAGTTTGACGCCTTACAGGATCTGGTTTGTTTAAAAAACAAAGAACCGCAAGATTCACTTACGGTTCTGGATATAGATTATACGCTTTTACTAAACTAAGCGGTTACGTGTTCTGGCGCCCAAGAAGAGCATAACACGCCTGATTTTGCTTGTGACGGGTGTGCGCAGGCAGAGTTTCCAAACTTTGCGCAGGAATCGCAACTCGCGTCATTATTGAGAGACGCTTTCATTTCAAAACGCTCACAAGTATAATTTTGTCTTACTTGTACTCCGTGTACTTTACAGTTATCATTAAGCACCAAATTTGCGCAATTGATGCAACTGTTTCCTAGTGATATAGCCATCTTTTTTCAGTGTTTGTTTACTCAAATTTACAAAGAGCTCCCTTTAGATTGAATTTAAATAACTGATTCTGTGTTATTTCTGTTTAGACTGATTTAAGATAAGGGCATTTATGATGTAAGTAACCTTTAGTAAATTAGACCAAGTAAATTGAAAAACCCGGGCTCTCGCCCGGGTCCGCAGTGGAGCCCATTCACCTGCTCCACACACTAAATCAAAAAATACGAACACTCAATTTTCACTAACTATACAGCGCTCGTATGCTTTAAATGCGTTTATATTTCTGGCATGACTTACAATTAAGAACAAGCTGCCCATAACAGTCATAACCACTTCTAAGGTCTCCCCGATCTCAAATCGGCTGACCACCAACAAAACAATACCGATGATCGCCATTCGGATGGGCGTGTGATTTTTATGCTTCAAGGCGCTTCTGCCCAAAGAGAATACGGCCAAAAAGATCCCGACGGCAATGAATCCCATTTCAATCATTGGATTCTCTAAAAAGCGCAAGCCAGCCAAAGCTGTTATCCCTAGTAAAAGAGGAACCACCGCGCAGTGCAAGGCGCAACAGATGGAGGTGGTGATTGCGAGTTTGTCTATGGTTTGATTCTTCATTTATGCTCCTATTAAACCGTTTTGCTTTTGACGTTTTTGAGAAAAACCCCACCCTATAGCGATGAGAACTAGAGACAATCCTACCAAAATCAAAGTGGTAATGCTAAGATTTTGTGATGGAGGTTTGTATATAAAGTGGGGCAAGTTTTTTATATCTGATGCTGTAAATTGCTGATTGTTGTACAGCATAGGCGAAAGATGATCTCGCCACTGGCCAGCAAAGGCAATAACTTGCTTTCTATAACTTTCATAATCCGCAGTAGAACTCCCCGCAATGGTATTGAGCGATTGCTGGGTTACCAAGGCTGGAGACAACCATTTGAACTTTTCAAAAACCTCTTGTTGTTTTTCCAACTGAGCTTCAAAGGCTCCCACTACAGGAGCTAGTTCTTTCTTGATAAGCTCTTGAGAGGCTATATAACGGTGGTAAAAATTCCGCGCTTGAGCAGTATCATTGATGGCGTATTCTGGATGATCTCTAAGATAAGCGTCTAAGATCTCATCTTGCTTTTTAGATACTTCTGTCTTTTTAGCACGCATATCGTTGATCATCAGGGTACGCGATGGAATAGGATAAGCGGTATTCCCAACCTGATTCAATGCGGAAGGAACCAGTAATACCAAAATCACCCACAACCCAAGCATAGATACTGCATTCTTGGCAGAGCTGCCAGCGCTTAAGTTGACCAAGAAGGCCAAAACAAACCAAAATAGCATGTAGGCTAAGATCAATCCGGTAAGGGCAAAAAAATCAGCTAAGTTGGTTGTCAGTCCAGCTCCAAAGACTGTAAAAGTCAAGATTAGAACCACAACAACCATTAAGGAAAGCCAGAAGAAACGCAAAGCTAACTTTTGAAGCATCCAACGACGAATACTCATAGGTTGTGCACCGAGCAAACGCAAGGTACCTTGTTCCTTTTCTGCTGACAGTATGTTGTATGAAAAAGCAATGATCAGTAGTGGCAATAAATAAACGATAACAAAGGCGAGATCAAAACTTCCAAACAACAACTGGACAGGACTGGTCATTTCCGTAAAATTCAGGGCAAAATCATCTCCAGATACTTTGGGCTTCACGTAAGAAGTATACATATCGGATTGGCCTGTAGCTATGAATGCAAAGGCTGGAGGTTCCATGGCTGCTACTCGAGGATAATAGTTTCCAACGGCCATAGGGTTGGTTGGGATCGTCCATCGAGAAGCACTAACTGGCAGTCCTTGCGCTACGGAATCCAAGAGCTTCTCCATATCCATATCTGCTTGTTCAACTTCTGCCATAGCCTCAGAAATAACGGCTTTGCGCTGATCGAGTTTCTGTAATCCGTTGAAAGTTGAAAAACCGAACAAAATGATCAAGGTTAGGCTGAGCAACTGAATCCAGCGACTGCGCAGTAATAATTTAAGCTCGTATGTAAAATTGTATTTCAGCATACTAGATTCTCTTTATGGATAGCAAACTCAGCACAAAAGAACCCACAAGCCAAAAGGATAGGACAGCAGTGTTTCCTCGATTGTCAGAAACGATCTGTTGCAATTCTGGTGGATCGTATTCAAAGGCAGGCAGTTCTTGCCACAAACTGGCATCCGCTTGATAGCCCCATTCTCCCAATTTAGAATTCTCTGCAAAATTATCGTTGAGGAACTTTTGAGTTAGGATACGATACTCCTCCGCAGCATCTGCAAAATCCCAATGGGTATTGTAATCGGTGTGAGCAATGGCCATACTCATAAATCGAGTTGGTAAAAAAGGAGAGATTACCGCAAGACTTCTGTACGTTTTTGATTGATTTTTGTATTGCTCTTTGAGGTAGTTATAATGCTTGAAATAGACCTCAGCCTCATGTTCCTCACCTTTTTGCATGCGGTATGCATCAAAGTTAAATGGCAGCTGATGCAGACTATCTACTCCGTACTCTTTAAGGACTTCTTGCTCCAAAAGCTTCGCTTCTTTACTCCACGGATTATGCCCATCAAGGCCCTGTTTTTTGTCTTCAGCGACCATGGCCAAGAATTCTTGTCTGGAAGGGTAAGGATGCTCGTTTTCAGCAAAATTACTGGCGGCTTTAGGAGCCGCTAGACAGGCTAATATCCACACCGATAAACTCATTACGAGTGCCGTCCCGGATTTGCGTGCACGAGAGGAAATAAACATCACCACATTAGTGAATACCACATAGTAAGCCGCATAGACTAAGAACAAAACTCCCAATGCACTCCATTGAAACTCTCCAAAGCCTTTTAGATTACTCAAAACCAAACCAGCAAGAATGAACACCACCAGGGTGAGTGACAAAATGGGGACCATTAAGGCCAACCATTTGCCCGTAAACCATTTCACTCTGGAGAGCCCTTGGCTTTTTAAAAGGGTCAAGGTGCCCATTTCCCGCTCTTTGGTAAAAACATTATAAGCCAGTAATATGATCAATAAGGGAACCATAAATAACAAGACAAAGTCTGGGGTAAGCTCTCCAAAACGAGCCAAACCTGTTTGGTCAGCCGCAGCGCTGAACTGCGCTTCGTTTCTGTTGTGAGCTTCTAAGAAGATCGAGGTCCCGGCATATTTATCCACCCCTTGATCAATAAGAGACAAAGGGTATTTTGGTTTAAAAGCATAGGTGCCAAAATGCGCCGCAGAATGCGGATTCTTCTCCCCTTGATTGTCCCACATTGCCCTTTCACTGCTCAAGGCTTGTTGGTATTCCTTGTTCGTGTCTTGATAGCGCTTGGCACTGATCCAAACCGAAGATCCTAAAAGAACCAACACGATTGAGAAAGCAATGCGTGCTCGCCCGTCCCTGGTGATCTCTTTAAGTTCCTTTTTAAATGTTTTTAGAATCATAATAACCGCTTAATAGGTCATCGCCTCTAAATAGACTTTTTCTAAATCTGCGAGCGATATCTCGTCAGAAACGAATTGATGAATCAATTCTCCGTTCTTCATGATTCCGATATGAGTAGCGACTTCCTTAGCTCGGAATAAATCATGGGTCGCCATCAGCGTTGCAATACCTTTAGCCTTCAATTTTTGAAGCAGCAAACCAAACTCATTGCTCGCCTTTGGATCAAGTCCAGAAGTAGGTTCATCCAAAAGGAGCGCACTGGCATCTTTAGCCAAAGCAATGGCAATACCCACCTTTTGGCGCATCCCTTTAGAAAAGGCTTCCACGCGCTTGTGAAAGGCATCGGCCTGTAAACCGGCATTTTCTAAGAACTCTTCTAATGCTAGTTTAGAGAACTTTTTTCCCGCGATACCGGAGAAGTAGTCGAGATTCTCAACGGCTGTCAGACTCGGATAAAGCATCAGGTTTTCAGGAATGTAGGCCAAGAGCTTTTTGGAAGCCAATGCATTCTTTGACACATCAATACCTCCAATGCTAGCCGTACCAGAGCTTGCACTTATAAATCCCAAAAGCAAATTTATAGTGGTAGTCTTTCCCGCACCATTAGCACCAAGCAAACAATAGATCTCACCAGGTTTAACGGTCAGATTTAAATTATTCAGTGCCAAATGATCGGCGTATTTTTTAGTGAGATTGGTTGTAGTTATCATTCGTGGGAATCAAATTGTAAAACAATTTTTATGTAGACCCTGAGAACCTGAGTTCTGGTCTATACGTACGAATGGGGGATGTTGCTCTGTAATCTTCCGCAGTTTGAGCTACTCATACACAAATATGCGCGCAAAACAGAGCCACGTCAAGCAATTGAATTATCAAGCAAACAAAGCGAATATCCCTAAAGGACAGGAGGTGGCCTATTGCGGAGTCTATCGGGTAAGACAAAACGATAAACAGGCGCATTGTAACCGCTGTTTAAATCGTCTGAGACGGCCTCTATAGTGTTTGGTAGGGGGACTTCTAAAGTCGCAGGAATTTCCAGATCCTTGGAATCTTCCGTGATTTGAATAAGTTCACACAACTCACATTGGTGATCATCATGGTCATCATCGATATGAGTAATCGCATGTACATTCCCCACTCTTAACAGCAAGAATGCTGATAAGAATAGTAAACTGATGATATTTTTAGTTCGAGAACTCACTACTTGTAAAAGTAAGCATTATTGTTTAAGCCAGTCTAAAATTCTGTTAATTTTCACAAAAAGTCTAGCTGTCTGTCGCGCAACAAGCTTCGTCTTGACATTGGCAATATTTACGATTGTACAAGTGTAATCCGACTAAGGCAAGAGAAGGTATATAAATTGCCGCCTCAGGAATGTGAAGCAACTCAAATTTTTCATTTAAGATCACGAAAGCTAAAAGTACCCAACTGATCCATAGACCTACTCGCATCCACTTTTTAGAGGTATGCTTAGCCGACCAATAAACCGCCAACCACGAAATGGCTATAAATACCAAATCCAATGTACCCCACCAAAACGGGCTTGCCTCATGACCGTGCACGTGTCCGGTGTGAGCAGCAAACAAAAATGGGGTTGCCAAACAATGTGCCAAGCAGAGGGCACTAGCAGCAGACCCAAAGAGATCAGATCTAACGCTTATGTTGAATGCATTCAGCATACGGTATCTTTTAATATTGAGTTTCGCAATCTTTCTTATTCAGTCAAGGTAACAGTTCGAGTTACTGAATTGAAAGGTCCTGGAATTACATCTCCGTTTGCATCAACCAACTCCAGTTGAATGCTTACCTCTCCCATTGGCAATCCACTAATTACATGTGGAGCCCATTCAGTAATCATAAATTCTTCACCGTTGATCGTCGCCTTTACTTTATTACCGTCGGCTGTAAGCGTAGTATTCAAAACAAAAAAGTCAAGTAAAATGCTCTTGGCGTCAGCTCCAGCATAGGTTCCCTTTGGGCGGCTGTAAATTAGCGTTGGCGCCTCCATGTCTAAACCTAGAGAGTCTGTTGGGTTTTCTCCAACCATTAATTTTCTAACCACAACAGAATTTTCATTCTTAACTGATTCGTGATAAGAACGACTCAAAAAGGCAACTAAATGGTGCACTCCATCTGGAATTTCCTTATTGAACGCCGGTTCGTAATGCGCCGAATAAGGCTGATTGTTCAAAATAAAATGTATGTGTTGCCCCTTACCGGAATTGGCTAGTTTTTCCGCATTTGGGCTATCGGTCTGAGCACCCAACTCGTAGTTTTCAATCTTGAAAGTAAAATCTATAGCACCACCACTGCTAATTTCTGCCCCTGCTGGATCTTCTAACATTAAGGCTGCATCGGCGTAAGCAGGAGAACCTTCCAACTTAGCAATAGATATCTTAGCCGGCGTCTCTGTCAGATCTTCTGTTTTTGCCTCAGTTTCGGCATCTTTATTTTCTTCTGCATTTTGCTTGCAGCTGGTTGTAAAAGCGAATAAGGCTATTAGTGCTAATACGAGAATTGAGTTGCGATTTTTCATAGGTTGCTTTGTTTTGAGTTGCAAATTTATTGATTTCTGACGTGATTTTGATCGGATGGGCAAAATGCGGGGCGCTATTTCTTTAAAATCTAGGCGGATCACATCCTCTTAATCCCTTAAAAATCAGCGAAACGACTACCAAAATTTATTCTCAAACATTGAAATTAAAGCCATTCCAGCAGCTGCCCCTGAAATGAAAACATTCCATTCTCTGTGCTTCACATTTATAAGATTCAAGAACACATAAGCAATCGCCACAATGATCAGAACCACCAAGATCTGCCCCAGCTCAATACCAACATTAAAAGCCAAAAGAGGCACTACAACTTCTGAATTGTCTAAAAGTAGCGCTCTAAAATAATTGGAGAAATCCATCCCGTGAATGAATCCAAAAAACAAGGCCATAGCGTAATTCCGACCCATTTTTCGAGTTTCTGTGGACTGATCTGGGCCAATTACGTTGTGTAATGCAGTTAATAAAATAGTTGTTGGGATCAGAAATTTTATAATGCTTGACGGAATAGTGATCACATCAAAAGAAACCAGCGCCAACGTAACACTATGGCCAATGGTAAAGGCAGTAACTAAGATTAAAACCCGCTTCCATTGATGAATTTTATAGACCGCACAAAGCACTACTAAAAAGAGGATATGATCGTATCCAGCTAAATTAGAAATGTGTTCAAATCCAAGTTTTAAATAGAACTCAAAGGGATGCATACTAGAAGTCTATTTGATGGGTTTTGGTTTTTTTATTGAGCATAATACTTTTTGAGTCGCCATTTGCATGAATGTAAACGATATTGTTTTGGTCGAAAAACAAATCAGTGAATACAGCATTCTTTATTTCCAAATCTTGAATTCGCTCCGATTGCGATTGTTCAAAATAAACCCAAAGCGCGGTATTATCACCTTCTCCACTGAGGCGTTTGCTTTTAATTTTAAGGTCGACCCGTTTCCCGTTGACCTTGACATAGAAGAATTTATTCAAGTATTCCATCAGTAACTGCTCCGCATTGGAAGCTTCATTAGACTGGCAAAAGGCCAATTCTTTGCTGTAAGGATCAAAGGTTATTGCTTCATTTACGTCAGTTAGAAAGAGCTTCAGATTCACCGTGAGTAAGTCTTTAGACTGGGTATACTCTATCTCACATAGTGATAAGCGCAAGGGATGCGCTACGAGCGATGTTGTAAATAAGAACCCTATTACAACCAATAACGGTCTAAACACAACACAAAAATTACGAATTAGTCTCTGCAGCTTGGATTTCTTGAGCCTTGGCTTGAACTTCCTTGAACACACGGATCAAGTTTCCACCCCAGATCTTCGCAATCTGCTCCTCCGTATACCCGCGACGCACTAGTTCAATGGTGATGTTCATCACTTCACTGGCATCAAAAACGCCTTCAATACCGCCACCACCATCAAAATCACAACCAATACCTACATGGTCAATCCCTGCAATTTTTACGATATGGTCAATATGATCAACCACATGTTTCACTGTAGCTGGAAGTGCTGGATACTTTTCATTGATCTCATTAAAGGTTTTACGCAGGGCTTCACGCTCTTCATCAGTCATTTCTGAAATAGGTTTCATACTGGCTCTAAAGGCAGCCATAGCGGAATCTCTAGCCGGATTTGGCGGAGCTTCTCTCAAATAGTCGGCCAACATGGTCAGCTGCACTACTCCACCATTTTTGGCCATAAGCGTCAGCATTTCATCACTCATGTTTCTCGGGTGATTGGTAACGCTTCTGGCATTGGAATGCGAGGCAATTATTGGAGCCTTGGAATACTTTAAGGCATCGTAGAACAGGCTGTCGCTTCCGTGAGACACATCCACCATAATCCCCAAACGATTCATTCGCTTGACCACTTCAACACCAATGTCGCTTAAACCCCCGTGCTCCTCGCCTTGATCGTCCGTGGCAGAATCTGCTAGATCATTGTTGGCAGAGTGTACCAAAGTGATATAGCGCACCCCTTTTTCATAAAACAAGGAAACGTTTTCTGGATCATTCCCAATGGGATAACCATTCTCAATTCCGATATATATGGCGCGCTTTCCAGCCTTCTCTAAGGCATAGGCATCGTCTGGATTCAATGCAAGACCAACCAAATCAGCATTGCGCTCTGTAGATGCTACTATGGAATCTATCATTTGCAAACACAAAGCTTTTGCTCGTGAGTTTCCATCAACATCCCTGATATCTTGTGCTACAAAGGCCGCAAAGAAGATGGCGTCCAAATCGCCTTCAATCATGCGGGGGTAATCTACTTTCGAGCCGGTTTCATTTGGATCGTGCCGTTCTGCTAAGTCAAAGCCTGGCTCCATGAGTCGCAGAGGTGTATCTGCATGGGTATCTAGGGTCAGGACTCGTTTGTGAATTTCCATCGCCTTGGCGATCAATGCTGCTTCTGCTTGCTCTGCTTCTGAGGGTCCAGTTTCTTCTTTACAGCTAACTAAAGCCAGTATTAAACAAAGCGACAACAGACTGCCAAGGGTAAATTTTCCCATGAGATGTGATTTTTGATTGGTTGCAAATAAATGTACAACAAATATCCCTTTTCAAACCTGCAGCCAAGTTTTGGGAGATCAGTCGCGGCCAATTAGGCTTTTACTTAAAAGACTCTGAGGACAACTCTTTGATGAGCCTCTCCATCATTTGTACACCTAATTCCAACTGTTCTTTGCTGATGAACTCATTGGCCCTATGCGCTTGAGCAATGGAGCCAGGACCACATATAGCAGTCTGAAAACCTTCATTGGCAAATTGACCGGCTTCTGCGGCGTAAGAAACCGTATTGAGTTTAGAATTTCCGGTGAGTCTGTTGATAAGGCTTACCACATCATCCTCTGCTTGAGTGTCTAAATGAGGTACTGGCGGGTGATTTTCAACCGTCTCAATTTTAAAGTCCGGAAAAACGCTCCGCAAGCTTTGTTCACGAGATTCGCAATAGGCTTCAAATTCTTTAACTATTTCAAAGATGTCGTCTTTAGGAATGGTTCTCAAATCCCAATAAAAATGAGCTTTGTTCGCAATGACATTGGGCGCAATACCACCTTCCACCTTCCCAATATGTATGGTGGAATGCGACGGATGGAATCGATCATCTGTTCGGTTGGCCTCAATGAGACGATCCATTTTTTGTTCCAACCACAGAATAAGTCGCATGGATTCGTGAATAGCGCTCACCTCTTGTTTGATTCTGCTGCTGTGTCCTTCTGATCCGTATACGTAGGTCTCTAATATGTAAATACCCTTTTGCCCAGCGATGGTTTCCATCATAGAAGGCTCGCCAATGATAGCGTACTTTGGAGTTTCCTGATAAAAGGTTCTCAAAGTCTTTGCCAATTCCGGTCCTGCTAAACAGCCTACTTCTTCATCATAGGAGAAGGCAAAGTAAATGGGCTTTTTAAGTGCTGCCGACTTCATTTTTGGCAACATTGCCAAACAGATCGCCACAAAACCTTTCATATCGCACGAACCACGTCCGTAAAGTTTTCCATCGCCTTTGTCTGTCAAGACAAAAGGGTCTGTATGCCACTCTTGACCTGCTACTGGGACCACATCTGTATGCCCTGAGAGGATCACTCCACCGTCCACCGCAGGACCAATTCTACAGTGTAATGATGCCTTTTCACCGGTCTCATCGGGGACGAGGTAGGCTTCAATATCATGTGATTCTATATAGGACTTGATCCAATAAATAATACTGAGGTTACTCTCCCCACCTAATACGGGAAAGCTCACCAATTTTGCTAAAATTTCTTCAACATTCATAGTTATACGTAATTAATGGCAACCGCCACGACTAGGGCTGTAAAAGCCATCAATAATAAGGTGATTAAAACTGGAAAAATAAACCGGACCCAACGATCAATTGGAACACGACACATACTCAACATGGCGATGAGTCCTCCTAAGGTCGGGTTCACAAGATTAGAGAGACCATCTCCAATCTGAAAAGCCAATATTGTGATCTGTTTGCTGAGTCCTAAGGATTCCCCTAAAGGTAGCATTACTGGTAAAGTAGCCAAGGCTTGCCCACTTCCAGAAGGGATAAAAAAGTTTATTACCGATTGAGATAAGGCCATGCTCACTGCCGAGGCATAAAGCGGCAATCCATCCAAAAGCTCTGCCAAATTATGAGAAATTGTATCACTGATATTTCCCGTATCCATCAATACTTTAATAGAGGTGGCAAGCCCGACCATAAATGCGCCAGGAGCTGCCACGCCTACTGCCTTCAGGGTGGTATTACTCATTTGTGTCGCATCCATTCGGGATACTAATCCGCAGATAAGGGCAACCATTAAAAATATGGCCGAGAGCTCATTGATGTACCAATTCAAGTTGAACACTCCATAAAGAATAACGAGCAGTCCAATGAGGAAAATTGCAATTACAATCCAATTCTGACCACTTACCTTGTAGGCGGAAAGCGGTTGTGATAATTTCATGTCAGAAACATCTAGATCTTTGGAGAGGCTCTTCTGCGGATCTTTGGTTATTTTTTTAAAGTATCGGACGTTGTAGTAGGCCATCACGCTCAAAGCACCCAAACACAAGATCCCACGAAGGAGCCAGCCCGAGAACATGGCCAATTCTGCAATTTTATGACCCGTTCCTACGGTATACGGGTTAATTGGTGAGAGCCCAAAACCAATGGTCATAGCACCCACAGATATTCCCGCAGCTAAAATTAAATCGCCGCCCAAAGCAAGGCTTAAAACTGCGGCAATGGGTACCATTGCAATATTGTTCTCATAACCCACGGCTATCCCCAGCAAACCGTAAACAAAGGTCATGATCACGATGATCAAGTTTTTATTTCGAGAACCTAATTTCTTTACCAAAGTACCGACCGCATTCTCTACGGCTTTGGACCGCTCCATAAAGCCAAACATAATAGCACCTGCAAGGACGATGAAAATGATCTCTGAGGCTGCTTTAAAGCCCAAAGGAATCGCCTTAAACATATCCAACAAGCCAATGGGTGTTGAAGGAATAATTTTATATGAATTCGGAACCACAAAACTCTTCCCATTGACCACTTCTCTTTCATAGGTTCCAGCGGGAAGCACATAACTCAAAATCGTTACCAGGACGATAATGATAAACAGCATGGTAACTGCGTGCGGCACTCGTTTAAACAAGCTCAAGGAGCTCAGGGGATTCTTTGACATAATTATCCGGCAGAATTAATAGCCAGCCGCTTGGCCGTCCTTTCGACTCTCAGAAGCTCCGTGATACACCTTGTTCTCATCATCCCAAAGAATAGCTTGATATCCTCCGTAGACACCTCTGGCCGCACCAATTCGATGTCCTCGGTCCATCAGACCACGGATAGTGGAATACGGAATTCCAGATTCCGTTCTAATGGTCCCCGTATTAGTGGTGGTAGCTCCCATAGGACTTGCACCACCGGTGTGATCCCATCGTGGAGCATCTCCGGCTTCTTGAATATTCATGCCAAAATCAATAAGATTCATCACAATTTGGGTATGCCCCATAGGCTGAAAATCTCCACCCATAACACCAAAACTCACATAAGGTTTTCCATCTTTGGTAATGAAAGCAGGAATAATTGTATGGAAAGGTCTTTTACCAGGTTCAAAGGTATTGGCCTGCCCGGGAACCAAACTAAAAAGTTCGCCACGATCCTGGAGCATAAAGCCCAATTTGGGCGGCACCATTCCAGAGCCCATTCCACGATAATTACTTTGTATAAGGGAGATCATGGTTCCGTCTTTGTCAGCAACAGTCATATAAATGGTCTCACCCGCAGAGATCTCCCCTGCATTGTAGGTACCTGCTCTTTGACCTATTTGGGCACGGCGCTCTTCTGCGTAGGCGTCAGAGAGTAACTGTTCCACTGGAACATCAAAAAAGTCCATATCGGCATAATACTTCGCCCGGTCTTCAAAGGCTAATTTTTTAGCTTCCGTGAATAAATGCAAATGCTCTTCACTCCCAAACTCAATCTGAGAAAAATCATAGCCTTCTAAAATTTGCAACATCTGCAAAGCGGCGATACCTTGACCGTTTGGCGGTAACTCCCATACATCATAACCGCGGTAATTCACAGATACAGGTTCAACCCATTCTGATTTGTGTGCCGCCAAATCCTCAGCAGATAAAAATCCGCCCTGCTGCTGAATGAATTCACCAATCACTTGGGCAATCTCACCTTTGTAGAAGGCATCGCGTCCACCAGCTGCGATCTTTCTGTAGGTCTCCGCCAAATACGGATTCTTATAGATCTGACCTTCCATTGGCAATTGCCCTCCGTTCTGTACTTTATACGTATCGGCAATATTGGGGAATCCCTTTGATTCATAAAACGGAACGCTACGTTGCAGATACCAAGCGATCAGTTCGGTAAGTGGAAAACCTTTTTCTGCATAACTAATGGCTGGGGCCAAAATATCAGTCATAGGTTTAGAACCAAATCTATTGTGTAGTTCAAACCAGCCATCAACCGCTCCGGGTACGCTCACTGGCAAAGGACCGTGAGACGGGATTTTACTCATATCATTCTGCTTAAAGTACTCCAGAGAAAGGTCCATTGGCGATCTTCCACTAGCATTCAAGCCGTATAACTTTTGTGTTTTTGGATCCCAAACTATGGCGAATAGATCACCCCCAACACCACAGCCCGTGGGTTCCATAAGCCCTAAAGCCGCATTGGCAGCTATTGCGGCATCAATGGCGTTCCCACCATCTTTCAAAATTTGTAAACCAATCTGAGTAGCTAAAGGATGACTGGTAGCTACCATCCCGTTTTGGCCCAAAACCACAGAACGTGTGGCAAAGGCTTCTCCTGTAATTCTGTCTTGTGCAAAAACCCCTTGAATACAAAGGATCAAAAGCACTCCATAAATTTTCAATTTCATTGACTTTCGGTTGGGACTCTATTTAAATACTTCGTTGAGCATTTCTTGTAAACTGTTCCATGATTTTTGATCTGCATCTGCGTCATAAGCTAAAGGAAGACCAAATTTCTCTCCGTTGGCATCTGCTTCTTTGGAGGTAAAACTATGCACCACCCCAGGATATGAGATGTATTCATAAGTCGCTCCTATAGAATCCATGGCACTTTTAAAAACTCCAACAGATTCTTCACTCACAAAGGAATCGGCGCCTCCATTACAGACTAAAACACGAGCTTTGAGCTGCTCATTAGGCATTACAGGCAAAGTGACTCCAGAATGAAATGCCGCAACAGCATCCAGGTCAGCACCAGAATTTGCCATGGTTAAGGCTACACTTCCTCCAAAACAATATCCAATGGCAGCAAGTTTATCGGCATCCACTGTTTCATGAGCTTGAAGCAAGGCAACAGCTGCATTGAATCGCGCCTTAGCCTCAGGCAGATTGCTCATCACACTCATGGCGAACTTACCAGCATCATCGGGATGACTGGCTTGCTTACCATCACCGTACATATCAACAGCAATGGCCGTATAGCCAAGCTTAGCCAACATATCTGCGCGTTCTCGCACGTAGTCATTGTGACCCCACCACTCATGAATGATCAAAATTCCAGGGCGCTTCCCTTTTAGGTTCTCATCATAGGCGATATAGCCTTTTAGGTTTGTAGAATCTGAGGCGTAACTCACTGCCTCTCCTTTGATGCTAGGTTGCAGATTTTCTGAAGCAGTTGTCGCTTCTGAGTCGGTCTGTTTGTTCTCTTTACAGGAGACGGCCGTCATCATAGCGGCTAAGAGCAGAAGTGGAAGATATCGTTTCATTATCTGTGGTTTTTCAATTGCTTAAAGGTACTAATTGTTACCGCTAAAATTTAACAATCCCCCATAAACCAATACGCCAACCTAAAATTTAATAAGCCCTTAAAGGTTTTCAAACGCAAAATACTACAGATAAACTACCTTTGTTTCTCCTTTTGGATATCATTAAAACCAACCAACGCTATGCGATTCATACTATTTCTGACTGTATTTTTTGTTTTTTCTCCTGCACCACTAGCGCAAGATCTATTGCAATCTGGGCCAATGGTTGGCTATTCTACCATGCGCGAGGTGATGCTTTGGGCACAAACTACAGAGGAAGCAGAAGTTCATTTTGAATATTACGAGCAAGGAAATCCTAAAGTCAGATTCAAAACCGAGCAGGTTGAAACCCAAAAAAGCACTGCTTATGTCGCTCAAATAATTGCAGACCAAGTGCTTCCTGGTAACACGTATACGTATGAATTATACATAAACAACAAACGCGTAAAGCGAGACTACCCGATGACTTTCCAAAGTCAAGAATTATGGCAGTGGCGCACGGACCCACCGGAAGTGAATTTTGCCATTGGTAGTTGTAATTATGTCAATGAAGCTCGATTTGATCGTCCAGGGAAACCATACGGCAGCGAGTATGAAATATTTACCGCAATCCACGAGCAAAAACCAGATTTTATGATCTGGTTGGGAGACAATACGTATTTACGAGAAGCTGATTGGAATTCTCGCACCGGATTTCTGCACCGTTATACCCATACTCGTTCGCTTGCAGAAATGCAACCCTTATTGGCTTCCACTCACCATTATGCAACTTGGGACGATCACGATTTTGGACCCAATAATTCAGACGGAAGCTATTCCCTGAAAGAAACAGCCACTGAAGTTTTCAAACTGTTTTGGGCAAACCCAAACTACGATGTAACAGGAGAAGGTGGAATTACCGGTACTTTTCAATGGGCAGATCTGGAGTTTTTCTTGTTGGACAACCGCTATCACAGAACATCAAACAGGAACTATACCGAGGATCGGCAGATGCTTGGGAAAGAGCAAATCGATTGGCTTATTAATGCCTTAGCTTCGAGCCGCGCTCCATTTAAGTTTATAGTGATTGGTGGACAAGTATTAAGCACAGAAGCTTGGTTTGAGAACCATGCTACTTTTGCAGATGAAAGACACTATCTGATCAAGAAAATTCGCGATGCCCGTATTGAAGGAGTAGTCTTTTTGGATGGGGACAGGCATCATACCATCCTCAGCAAGCAACAAGAGAACCAAAGTGTTTATCCGCTTTACGATTTAACTTGCTCCTCGCTTACCGCAGGCGCAAACAACAGCAAAGAAGTCCTGAACACAAACGGCATAGAAGAAACCTTTGTAGGCCAACACAATTTTGGACTGCTCAATGTTAGCGGTCCCAGAACTGATCGGGTGTTGACCATTACTATTCGAGACAAGGACGGTCAGCCTTTATGGACTCGAGAGATAAAAGCTCAGGATTTAAAATACAAACGCTAGTAGATCTGCTAAGCTGCGGACATCTGTTGGCTTTTGATTTGATCAGAAACTTTTTTAACTATATTTGCTCTGACGTTCTAAAACAAATTGTGTTATCACGAAAGGTGGAGGGAATAGACCCTATGAAACCTTAGCAACCCTTTGACAAGCAAAGAAGGTGCTAAATTCTACTGCGAGAAGCAGAACAGATAACGGAGAATACTCTTCCTCTTTCCTGATAATAGTAAAACCTAATCATCAGGAATGCCGAACTTATATAATGAACTGCAAAAGCGTGTACTTGTGCTCGATGGAGCCATGGGTACCATGTTGCAACGCTACAATTTCTCAGAAGAAGACTTCCGGGGAGAGCGATTTAAAGACTACTCGATTCCCCTTAAGGGCAACAATGATCTCTTGTCCATTACCCAACCGGAGGCAATAGCCGAAGTCCACCATAAATTCCTTGATGCCGGTGCGGACATCATACAGACCAATACCTTTTCTGGCACCACAGTAGCTATGGCCGATTACCAAATGGAGGACTTGGTTTATGAACTCAACTTTGAATCTGCAAAAATCGCTAAGGCAAAGGCAGAAGAATTCTCTAAAAAACAACCGAACAAGCCACGCTTTGTTGCGGGATCTATAGGCCCTACTAATAAGACCGCCAGCATGTCTCCAGACGTGAATGACCCGGGGTTCAGAGCCATAACCTTTGACGAATTGCGTGTGGCATATAAGCAACAAGCAGAGGCTTTATTAGATGGCGGCGTTGATATTCTGCTGGTAGAGACCGTGTTTGACACCTTAAATGCTAAGGCTGCATTATTTGCTATAGAAGAGGTCAAAGAAGAGCGCAATAACAACACCCCCGTTATGGTTAGTGGAACTATTACAGATGCTTCTGGGAGAACACTATCGGGGCAAACTGCGGAGGCCTTTCTGATCTCCATATCACATACCGATCTGATCACCGTTGGCTTCAACTGCTCTTTAGGGGCTTCAAAGTTGCAACCCTATTTGGAAGCCATATCGAGCAAAACCAACATTGGAATTTCTGCCTATCCCAACGCAGGCTTACCCAACGCTTTTGGAGAATACGATGAAACTCCCGATAAAATGTCCGTACAGGTTAAAAGTTATTTGGACAATGGTATTGTGAATATAGTTGGAGGCTGTTGTGGTACTACTCCGGAGCACATCAAAGCCATTGCCAAGGTAGCAGAACAAGTGACTCCTAGACCAATTACACTATAAATGAGCGATACCCCAAAATATTTAAAGTTATCCGGCCTTGAACCTTTGGTGATCACTCCCGAGAGTAACTTCATCAATATTGGAGAACGAACCAACGTAGCCGGTTCCAGAAAATTCTTAAGACTGATAAAAGAGGAGCAATTTGAAGAAGCTGTTGCTGTAGCTCGACACCAGGTTGAAGGAGGAGCTCAGATCATTGACATCAATATGGACGATGGTCTTATTGACGGAAAAAAAGCCATGGTCAAGTTTTTAAACCTGATTGCTGCAGAGCCCGACATAGCGCGCGTACCGATCATGATAGACAGCTCTAAATGGGAGATCATTGAGGCTGGGCTTCAAGTGATTCAGGGAAAGGGCGTGGTAAATTCCATAAGTCTCAAGGAAGGCAAAGAAGAGTTTATTGCTCAGGCAAAAAAGATCAAACGCTATGGCGCCGCTGTGGTGGTTATGGCTTTTGACGAAGTTGGACAGGCAGACAACTATCAACGTCGGATAGAAATTGCCGAACGCTCCTATACTATTCTTGTGGATGAAGTAAACTTTGCTCCCCAAGACATCATCTTTGACCTGAACATCTTCCCGGTGGCCACGGGGATGGAAGAGCATCGTAAAAACGCGGTAGACTTTATTGAAGGTACTCGTTGGGTAAAAGCGCATTTACCTCATGCCAGTGTTAGTGGTGGAGTGAGTAACGTCTCTTTCTCTTTTAGAGGGAACAATACCGTGAGAGAAGCCATGCATTCCGTATTTCTGTATCACGCCATCAAAGCGGGAATGAATATGGGAATTGTAAACCCAGCCTTGTTAGAGGTGTATGACAGTATTCCCAAAGATCTTTTGGAACATGTAGAGGACGTCATTCTGGATCGACGAGACGATGCCACAGAGCGATTGTTGGCTTTTGCGGAGACCGTTCAGGGTACAAAAAAGGCCAAAACGGTCGATCTGCAGTGGCGCAAACAAGAACTTCAGGAGCGCATAACCCATGCTGTGGTCAAAGGGATTGATGCCTTTATTGTGGAAGATGTAGAAGAAGCCCGCCTGCTCAGTGAGCGCCCTTTAGATGTGATAGAAGGACAATTAATGACCGGGATGGGTGTGGTTGGCGATCTGTTCGGTTCTGGAAAGATGTTCCTGCCTCAGGTGGTCAAATCTGCCCGAGTCATGAAAAAAGCAGTGGCTTATCTGAATCCATTTATAGAAGAAGAGAAAAGTGATAAACAGCAGTCGCTTGGTAAGATTTTAATGGCTACGGTAAAAGGCGATGTGCACGATATTGGTAAAAACATTGTCTCTGTGGTCTTGGGATGCAATAATTACGAGATCATTGATCTGGGCGTTATGGTACCTCCAGAGAAGATCATTGAAACCGCTATTGAGCAACAGGTTGACGCCATTGGCCTTTCTGGTTTAATCACACCCTCCTTGGATGAAATGGTCTTTTTAGCCAAAGAAATGGAGCGTCATAATTTGGCAATTCCCCTATTGATTGGAGGTGCTACAACCTCTAAAGCGCATACGGCCGTTAAAATAGACACCCAATACAAACACGCTGTTGTGCACGTCAATGATGCTTCAAGGGCAGTTACTGTTGTTGGCGATTTGCTCAATAAAAGATCGGCTGAAAGTTATACGGCCAATCTCAAGGAGGAATACGAAAGCTTCCGAACCAAGTTTTTAAACCGCGGTAAACAGAAGAGCTATATTTCCTTGGACGAGGCACGCGACAAAAAATACGAGATTGATTGGAGCACTTTTAAGCCTGAGGCTCCAAACTTTGTTGGGATCAAAAAAACCACCTCCACTACCCTAACTGATCTGCTTCCATTTATTGACTGGAGTCCCTTTTTTAGAAGTTGGGATCTACACGGCAAGTTTCCAGAGATCTTGGAGGATGATATAGTTGGACAAGAAGCCCAACAACTCTATGCAGATGCTCAGGAAATGATCTCTCAATTGCTAGCAGACCAAAGCTTGAAAGCTCGGGCGATCTTTGGAATTTTTCAGGCCAATTCAATAGATCACGACGACATTATAGTGAGTGACCAAAAGCAAGAATTGGCACGATTCAGAACCTTGAGACAGCAACTCAAAAAACGTGATGGTGTTCCCAATTTGGCGCTCGCTGATTTTATTGCTCCGCAAGACTGCGGAATCACCGATCATATTGGCGCATTCTGCGTGAGCATCTTTGGTGCACAGGATTTAGCAGACCGCTACAAGAGTGAGCATGACGATTACAACGCGATCATGGTTCAAGCCTTGGCCGATCGTTTTGCAGAAGCCTATTCAGAATATTTGCACCGAGAAGTGCGCATGAAGCACTGGGGATATGCCGCAGGGGAAGATTTAGACAACCAAGGGCTCATCCAGGAGGCGTATCGAGGTATAAGGCCTGCGCCAGGTTATCCAGCCTGTCCGGACCATTTGGAAAAAGAGACACTTTGGTCGCTTTTAAAAGTTGAAGAGAATATAGGGGTGAGCTTAACAGAGAGTTTGGCCATGTGGCCTGCGGCTTCGGTGTCTGGCTATTATTTTGCGCATCCAGAGTCCAAGTACTTTGGGTTGGGTAAGATCACAGAAGATCAACTGATCAATTACGCCCAACGCAAAGGAATAACTCTAGAAAAAGCAGAAAAATGGTTGCATCCTAACCTCGCCATTGGATCGCGTTAGCGATTGCAGCGGAAAGCCCGCAGCTTGCGAGGACTTGCAGCGAAAAGCGCGACCTGCCAACGGCAAGGGAACGCCAAAACAAAAAATAGATCATGAAAGTAACTGACCATATAGCTAAAGCACAAGGGAACCCACAGTTTACCTTTGAAATTTTACCGCCATTGAAAGGGCAAAGTATTGATGCGATCTTTGAGAGTATTGACCCTTTGATGGAGTTTAAACCTCCGTTTATTGACGTGACCTACCACAGGGAAGAATACATTTATATTCCATTGGAAGATGGACTTCTCAAGCGGCAGGTGGTGAAGAAGCGCCCTGGAACCGTGGGTATTTGTGCTGCAATTCAGAACAAATATCAGGTAGATGCTATTCCGCACATTCTCTGCGGCGGCTTTACCAAAGAAGACACGGAGAACTTTTTGATAGATCTGGACTTTTTAGAAATTGACAATGTAGTGGCTTTGCGCGGCGATGCTGTAAAAAATGAGACCTACTTCTCTCCAGAAAAAGACGGACATACCTATGCGGTGGATTTGGTAAAACAAATTGATCAGCTCAATCACGGGTCTTATTTGGACGTGGAACTCCAAAATTCTGCCTGTACTGATTTTTGTATCGGAGTAGCCGGTTATCCGGAAAAGCATATGGAGGCTCCGAATTTGGAAAGCGACCTGCACTTTTTAAAGAAAAAGGTAGAAGCCGGAGCCCAGTACATAGTGACTCAAATGTTTTTTGACAATGAGAAGTATTTTGATTTTGTAAAACGCTGCCGTGCAGCGGGAATTGAGGTGCCTATCATTCCAGGATTAAAACCCTTAGCCACTAAAAAACAACTCAACCTAATCCCGCACCGTTTTCATGTGGACCTGCCTGAAGCACTGATCAAAGAAGCCATAAAATGCAAAGACAACGCCGCCGTGCGGCAATTGGGGATTGAATGGTGCAGCGCTCAAAGTAAAGAGCTACTCGATCACGGAGTCCCCGTGCTTCATTATTACTCCATGGGTAAAAGCGATAACATTCGGCAGATTGCGAAGCGGGTGTTTTGATATGAAGGAATGATCATTCTAACTATAAAACCTAATCAATATTTCTTTCTAGCCTTGTCAAAATAGACTTCTTGAAATTCAATTGTATCACAACTTGTTGGAGATGTTGAGAGAAAAATGGTCCTAGCTTGATCAAGGCGGTCAAATAACTCCAAATAGTCAGCGCGAGATTCAATTTTCTTGCTTAAATCGATATATCTAGGATCCTCGTAAATTGAACTATCCTTTTCTATGGTCTTAAATTCTTTATAGTACTTATTGTATTTATATTTTAGGCTTTCTACCCACAAAACACGGTAATCCATTTGCCATTTTTCTTCACTATCATATTGCTCAAAAAGTTTCTCCACAGTGTTGTAGAGTTCTTCAAGATCACCGTTGATTAGTAAATCTACAGATACAACTTGATCCAGTTTGAACTTTTCGTACTGCTCCAATTCAGACATCCGTCTCAAAGAGGCCATAAATTCCGACTTGCTATCTGGGCAATTTCTTGATAGATAAGAAAACTTGAAAATATGCTTGTATAAATAATCTGCTCTCGCCATTATTCGCTCTTCCGCAGTAGCTGAGGAATCTGGCAAGATTCGATTGAAATCGTATTTGTAAAAATAGGTTGTAGTATAGGTTGAATCCTGACAGATGAAGTTCTTATCGTATTCTCGAGTTTGAGAAAAGTAACCAACATCATCCGTAACGCGATAATTGAAATTAACAAAAAGAGTGTCGCTCTGTCCCCAGCAAGCACAAAAGCACATTAATATGATTAGAACAGAGAGTTCTCTATTAACAAATTGAGCGAAAAAATACAGCAACAGTTATCGAACTTATATTTCACGATTAAGATAATAAAGAAATATTTTCAATAAGACTCATCATCCATATAGGCGCTGAAGCGTTTAGAATTTGTCAAGTGGACAAATTTAGCGACCGGCGGGCGTTGAGGGGCGGGCTGTTCGAGCCCTAGATATAAAAACAAAAAACCCGAGCGAATGCTCGGGTTAATCAAGTTGGCCCACTGGGTTCTGGAACGTTAAGAATTTGTCCAGTGGACAAATTTAGTGACAGATAGGCGCTGAGGCGCGGGAAGTAATTTGAACTAAATTGAAATATGGTGAACACTTTATGCAAAAGAAGGCAGCGTGACTGCCGCGCCGGAGTGAGAGCCCTAGTACCGAAAATGAAAAAAGCCTTCAAGTAAAAACTTGAAGGCTTTCGTAACAAGTTGGCCCACTAGGGCTCGAACCTAGACTCTTCTGAACCAAAATCAGACGTGTTGCCAGTTACACCATGGGCCAATTCCATAATGAGTGCGCAAATTTAAGACAACTTTTGTCTTCTACAAACAAAATCTAGAAAATTTAGCCTCTTAAAGATACGCTAAAGTTGGTGTGAAACCTTAGGGTAAATATTCCCAAGAGTATAAATATTATTACCTTCGCTGGGAGTTTAAAACCACAGGTTTATGCAAGAGGCAGCTTTTAAAAAATGGAATCTATTGTTGGGCTGGGGCGTTTTTGGCGTTTCGCTTATCGTTTACATCTTGACCTTAGAACCCACTGCCAGTTTCTGGGATGCCGGAGAATACATTACTACAGCTTCTAATTTAGAGATCGGACACCCTCCTGGGGCACCGCTTTATCAAATGTTAGGGGCCTTCTTTTCTTGGTTTGCCATGGAACCGGCCAATATTGCCTACACCATCAACCTGATGTCTGCCTTTGCAAGCGCCTTTACCATTGGTTTTATGTTCTGGTCTTTGACCATGTTATTGGTCAACGTTATTGGGAAAGAAAAACTAAGTGATAGCGCAACTTCCATCGCTGTTTTAGGTAGTGCTGCAGTGGGTTCACTAGCCTTTGCCTTTACCGATAGCTTTTGGTTCAATGCAGTGGAAGCCGAGGTTTACGCCATGGCCAATATGATTCTAGCCGTGCTGTTTTACTGCGGATTGCGTTGGGAACGTGAAATGAACACTCCCGGCGGAGACCGATGGGTCATACTCATATCGCTCATTGTGGGGCTTTCCTTTGGAGTTCACTTTATGGGATTACTGACGATTCCTGCCATTGGTTTCTTATACTACTTTAAAAACACCAAAAAGATCACGGTTAAGAATTTCATTGTGGCCAATGTGGTGGTAGTGGCTATTCTACTATTTATTTTTAAGTTGCTCCTGCCTTTGAGTATGAAACTCTTTAGTGGTTTTGAGATCTTCTTTGTCAATCAAATTGGATTGCCATTCAACTCCGGAACCATCATTGCAGGCCTACTTTATATCGGCATCTTTTACTACGTTCTTAAGTTCACGCGCAAAAAAGGCTATGCCAAGCTCAATACTTTGGCGCTTTGTGTGCTCTTTATTTTTGTTGGATTCTCCAGCTGGCTAATGCTGCCCATCCGCGCCAATGCTGGGACGGTAATTAACGAAAACAATCCGAACAACGCCCGCGAGCTACTCGCTTATTACAACCGTGAGCAATACCCGGAAACACACCTGTTCTATGGACCGCAATTCTCTGAAGATTATGTGGGCTTAGATCCTATTACCCCTTATGTAGACGACAAACCCAAATACGAAAAGAACGAGGAATTGGGCCGCTACGAGATTGCAAACAACTACAAACTCGCCAAGCAAAATACGGATGATCGTCAAAAAGCGATCTTCCCGCGTATGTGGAGTATAGAACATAGCGCCAACTATTTGGCCTACACGGATGGACTTGATTTTAGCATTAAACGCGAATACCTCAGTGAAGAGGTGATCCGTCAAGAAGTAGCTCAGTTTAAAGAAGCCTACCGTTTGGGTTATGTAGATGCAGAAGGTTACCACCGCTTCCTCAAAGAGTTTGCTAGTGTTATAGATATTGAAAAACCGAGTTTTAGTGACAACATAAAATTCATGTTCTCCTACCAATTCGGTTATATGTATGGCCGCTATTTCATGTGGAATTTTGCCGGCCGACAAAACGACATTCAAGGCCAAGGAACCGTCTTGAACGGAAACTGGATCAGCGGTATAAAGTTCTTGGACGAATGGCGTTTAGGGCCACAAGACAATTTACCCAGTGATGCTGTGAACAACAAAGGCAGAAACACGTATTTCTTCCTTCCGCTATTGCTTGGACTCTTAGGAATCTTCTTTATTGCTAGCAAAAATCCGAAGTATTTTTGGGTGCTTTTGGTGTTCTTCCTCTTTACAGGAATCGCCCTTAAAGTGTATCTAAACGAAAGACCTTTTGAACCTCGTGAACGCGATTACGCCTTGGTTGGTTCCTTCTATATGTTCGCCATTTGGATTGGATTTGGAGTTTATGCCTTATTTGACCTCATCAAAGAATACAGCACACCACGCGTGGTGGCTCCACTGGTGGTGGTCATTGGAATGTTGGCCGCTCCTGCCCTTCTGATCTCTCAAAACTGGGATGATCACGACCGCTCAAACCGTTATACGGCCAACTCTATGGCTAAGATGTATCTGGATTCCTGTGATGAGAATGCCATACTGTTCACCATCGGTGATAATGACACCTTTGCCCTTTGGTACGCCCAAGGGATAGAGGGTTACAGGCAGGATATACGAACGGTAAATACGAGTCTTTTCCAGACGGATTGGTATATAGACGATATGAAGAAGGCCGCCTACACCAGTGCGCCGATTCCTTCACAAATGACGCACGCTCAATACCGCACAGGAACTCGTGATTTTGTCTTTGCGCAAGAAGTAACCGATGAACCTGTCAATATCAAAGAATGGTTGAATTGGATTGTTTCTGACGATCCACGAACCATGGTGACACTGCCAGACAACAATCAAAAGATAAGCACCTTCCCATCTAAGACAATCCGTATTCCTGTGGATAAAGAAACGGTATTGCGCAACGGTATTGTAGACCCTAAGGATGCCGATCTGATCGTTCCTTATATCGACATTAAACTCAACGGCGATGTCCTTTATAAAAACCGTTTGTTGATGCTAGATATTATTGCCAATAACAACTGGGAACGTCCTATTTACTTTACCGGTGGTAGTTTTGGTGATGACGATTATCTGTGGATGAAAGACTATCTACAGTTGGATGGGGTGACCTACAAATTGGTTCCTATCAAAACTCCACGTGACCCAGAGAATCCTTATGAAATGGGACGTATAGATACTGATAAGATGTATGATATCGTCACCAAGTGGGATTGGGGTAACAGCGGAAGTGAAGACATCTATCACGATCCTGAAACCCGCAGAAATGCATTGACGTATCGTTCAAACATTTCGCGTTTGGCAGACAGCCTTATTGTGGAAGGCAAGAACGATATGGCCAAGACCGTTCTTGATCTTGCCATGGAAAAAATGCCTGTAGAGAAGTTTGGATTCTACACCATGTTGGATCCGTATATCAGAGCCTATTACGCGATTGGTGAGAATGAAAAGGCCCGTAAGATCTTTAAAGAAGTTTCTCAGAAGTATCAGGAAAAACTGATCTTCTTTGATCAATTCAGCCCTAGAGAGCAAGACCGATTGGTTTCTGAAATTCTCACGGATGTAGAACGTTACCGCGCCTTGGTGTATCAATTGAATGTTCCGGGCGAGGATGAAGACTTTATCGAACAGGAATTCATCACCTTCAACTCCTATCTGGAGAAATTCAAAGCGCTTTATATGCGTCAAGGTTTGTTTGATGATGACACAGACGATCTTGATTTCAATAATGATGAAGATCCATTGCTGATGCCAGCAGATACTACAGGTCTGGACAGCACAGGCTTAGACGGCGTAGAATAAGTACATGAAATATACAGTCAAATCTCCAAAGGTGCTTCAGATGCTTTATCCGAAGCGCCTTTGGCGTTTAGACAGCACAGAGAAAGTCATTTATTTGACCTTTGATGACGGTCCCATTCCTGAGATCACTCCTTGGGTATTAGAAACCTTGAAGCGATTTGACGCCAAAGCAACCTTCTTTTGTATTGGAGACAATGTGCGTAAGCATCCCGAGATTTATCGGGAACTTATTCAAGAAGGACACCGAGTGGCCAATCACACCATGCATCACGTGAAAGGTTGGAAAACACCATTGCTCGATTACCTAAGGGAAACTGAAAGCTGCCAAAATCTCATGGAAGCAGGGAGCGATGGTACTGAAATAAGCAAACTGTTCAGACCTCCCTACGGGCAGCTGCGTTCCAATCAATCCAAGGCACTACAAAAAAAGGGTTACAAAATTGTGATGTGGGATATTCTCTCTGCGGATTTTGACCTTCAGCTTTCCCCAGAAAAGTGCTCGGAAAATGTTATCAAACACGCAAAAGAAGGCAGTATCGTTGTCTTTCACGACAGCCTAAAAGCGGCACCGAGGCTCCAAGTGGCCCTACCAGCGGTTTTAAAAGAGTTTAGTGAGCGGGGATTTGCGTTTAAATGTATTCCTTAACCAGTCCGATCAAGGTATTTGCGTCTTGCTCACCGCTTTGACGCCATTTCATTTCGCCGTTCTTGTAAATCATCAAGGTTGGGAGGCCTTTAACGCGCAGGGCGTCAGCCAATTCCTTGTTCTTGTCCACGTCGATCTTGATCACTCTGGCCTTATCGCCTAAAGCAGCTGCAACATCACGCAGCACCGGATGCATAGCCGTAGAGGGCTCGTTCCATTCGGTATAAAAATCGAGGAGTACAGGAATGTCGGCTTCTATTAATTCTCCAAATTTTGACATATGATTCCCGTATGAGATTGGTGATCAATACTACAAATATAGTGTTTTAGGGCAACTATGCTGTTTTAGGCCCTTTTTTAAGGGTTATCACAGAGACTTCTGGCCAGATTCCAACCCGCCCAGGATAGCCAATATATCCAAATCCGCGGTTCACATTGATGAACTGCCCGGCCTCTTCATAGATGCCCGCCCATTCGTCATAACGCCACTTGACCGGAGACCAGCGTACCCATCCAGGGATCTCAATACCAAACTGCATTCCGTGGGTATGCCCGCTCAGGGTTAGGTGGAAGTGATTCTCATGCGGTATAACCTCTGCGCGCCAATGCGAAGGATCGTGACTCATCAAGATCTTAAAATCGTCAGCGCCAACCGCAGATACTGCCTTTTGTAGATCTCCAGCCTTTTTGAATCCGCCTTTACCCCAGTTCTCCACACCAATAAGCGCCAAGCGTTGACCGTCGCGCTCCAAGAAACGGTGTTCGTTCAATAGTAGGTCCCAGCCCATTTCTGCTTGGATGTTTTTGAGCTCTTCCAAGTTCTTCTTTTTATCCTCTGCATTGGGCCAGTTGTAGTAATCTCCATAATCGTGATTACCCAAAACGGAATAGACACCATCTTTAGCTGTTAGTGTACTGAATACTTTTTTCCATGGACGCATCTCTGCCGCGAGATCATTGACCAAATCTCCAGTAAATAGAATGACATCACTCTTCTGTTCATTGACCAGGTCTACGGCGTATTGCACTTTTTCTGCATTACTAAAACTACCCGAATGAATATCACTGATCTGAGTAATGGTATAGCCATCAAAAGCATCAGGCAGGTCTTCAAAGGTCATTTCATATTTTAGTACCTGATAGTTATAGCGCCCTTTAAACATTCCGTAGAGCAAAGCCCCAAAAGGAATAGCAGCTGCACCTAAAGCAATCGTACTGATAAACTTCCGCCTAGAAGGCATATAGAAACTGCCTTCATGACTTCCGAATTTAGAATACAAGCCCACAGCAATCCGCACCAAGTCTTCTCCTAGTAAAACAATCACCAATACAAAGAGCTTGGGCATAAAGACCGCAATGAAGGTTCCAAAGCTGTACATTCTTAGCGGTGTCATAACCCGATTGCCAGACATGGCGGAGATCTGATAAATGAAAAGTCCTAAGATGATGAGAGAAACACCAAAGTAAGCAATATGAATCCAGCGGTTGCTGGTTATGGTTTTAATGGCTTGAAAAGTATATACGTCAACCGCCACATAAATGGCGATAAAGATGATCCATCCTATATTCATAAAAACAAAGATACTGGCTTTGAGGCCCTTGTTAAAAGGCTTCACTTTTTTTTAACGGTTTTCGTAACTTCACGTGCAAAACTACCGCATGTACCGATCACTGCTTGGATACTTCCTGCTAGCCTTTATTATTGGCTGCTCACCTCAAGGTCCAGCCCCTGCTAAACAAGAGAAAAAATTAATTTCCTACGTCAATCCATTTATTGGAACAGGCGGCCATGGACATACGTATCCTGGTGCCACCCTACCTTTTGGAATGATGCAGCTCAGCCCAGACACGCGCTTAGATGGCTGGGACGGTTGTAGTGGCTACCACTATTCTGATGATTATATCTACGGCTTCTCCCATACCCACCTCAGTGGGACCGGGGTAAGTGACTATGGAGACCTCCTTTTGTCTCCTACCAATTCATTGAACTTCAATAATGGTGCTAACGGTTTGGCCGGTTATGGTTCTAAATTCTCTCATGAGAATGAGATCGCCTCGCCAGGGTTTTATCAAGTCAGACTGGACGACACTAAGGTCACTGTGAGCCTCACCACCAGTGAACGCGCCGGAATGCATAAATATGAGTTTGACAAAGACGTACGCCAGTTTATTGTCATTGATCTGGACCACCGAGACAAACTCTTGGAATTTGATATGGAGCAAATCTCCACTACAGAGTTCAGTGGGTATCGATTCTCTGAGGCCTGGGCTACAGATCAGCGCCTATTCTTCTACATTAAATTCTCCAAGCCGGTCAAGCAATCGACTTTTTTGAGAAATGGATTGAAAAAGCGCAAAGCGGCCTTAGAGTTTGACAAGAATGATGAAGAACCGCTTTATGTGACCGTGGGAATATCTGCCGTTGATGAGGAAGGTGCAAAAGCCAACGCCGAGGCGGAAGTAGGTGAACTGACCTTTGATCAACTCCGCGCTCGTGCCGAGGAAAAATGGGAAGCCCAATTACAAAAGATCGTGGTTGAAAACCAAAATGAAGAAGCGCTTTTCAACTTTTACACTTCCCTTTATCACAGCATGCTCGCACCTAATTTGTATCAAGATGTGGACGGCCGTTATCGCGGAATGGATTTAGAGATTCATCAAGCCGATTTCAATTATTACACGGTTTTCTCATTGTGGGATACCTACCGAGCTGCACATCCACTTTATACGATATTTGAACAAGAGCGCACCAACGATTTTGTCAAGACTATGCTCGCCAAATACCAAGAAGGGGGGATAATTCCAATTTGGGATCTCAGCGCCAATTATACAGGTTGTATGATCGGCTATCACGGCATTCCTGTGATTGCAGACGCCTATATGAAAGGTTTGCGTGATTACGATACTGATCTGGCATTGGAAGCTATGAAACACAGTGCTACACGTGATCATTTGGGTCTTGAAGGATACAAAGAGTTTGGCTATGTCCCTATGGAGCAAGAGAGTGAATCTGTGTCCAAAACGCTAGAATACGCTTATGATGACTGGACCATTGCACAAATGGCTCAAGAAATGGGCGAAAGAGAGGACTACAATAATTACATCCGCAGAGCTCAGAATTACAAAAATGTTTTCAACCCGGAGACTGGATTTATGCAAGGCCGATTCAGAAACCAATGGTTTACTCCTTTTGATCCTTATGAGGTCAATTTCAATTATACCGAGGCCAATGCGTGGCAGTACAGCTTGTATGTTCCGCAAGACATCAATGGCTTGATTGACCTTATGGGTGGCCCGCAGGCTTTTGAAGAGCATTTGGATCAGCTATTCACGGCCAAAACGGAAACTTCAGGGCGTGATCAGGCAGACATTACAGGTCTTATTGGTCAATATGCACACGGAAATGAACCGAGTCATCATATGGCCTACCTGTACAACTTTGTGGGCAAACCAGAGAAGACTCAGAAGTACGTCCAAGAGATAGGTACTACCCTTTACACCAACACGCCAGATGGAATTTCGGGTAATGAAGACTGCGGACAGATGAGCGCTTGGTATGTATTTAGCGCTTTAGGATTCTATCCCGTCACCCCGGCGAGTAATCAGTACATTATTGGGACTCCTCTTATGGAAAAAGCGACCATCAACTTGGAAAGTGGCAAAAGCTTTACGGTCATTGTCAACGATTTTTCTATGGAAAACCCATACATTCAAGCGGTTCGTCTGAATGAAAAACCATTGGATCGATCCTATCTATGGCATGAGGAGTTAATTGACGGCGGTTGGATCGAATTTGATATGGGCCCACAACCGGGAACTTGGGGCACCGCTGCTGAGCAGCTCCCGACAGCGAGAATTGACGATCAATTGGTGGTTACACCACCGTTCATCTCCGCAGGAGAGATCGCCTTTAAAAATCAGACGGAAGTAAGCTTGCAGAACATCAACCAAGAGGCGGTGATTTACTATCGACTCAATGACGCGGATTTCGCCGAGTACACCGCTCCTTTTAGCCTTAGTGAAGATGCCGTTTTAGAAACCTATGCAAACCTCAACGGACAAGAAAGCCCTGTGTTGAGAACACCCTTCTACAAGGTAGATCCTAGCCGAAGCATTAAGTTGGAATCTGAATTTGCCAATCAATACAATGCCGGTGGTAATGATGCTTTAATTGACGGAATTAGAGGCAGCGAAGACTTCCGCACTGGAGCATGGCAAGGCTATCAAGATCAAGATGTTATTGCCATTGTCGATTTGGGCAGCGTTAAGGCGATAGATTCTATCAAAGTAGGCTTTTTACAAGACCAAGGCAGTTGGATCTTTCTACCCACAGAGGTGGAATGTTATATCTCTGATAACCCCAACAGCTTTAATAAAAACCTTCCGGCCGTAAAATTTGATTCAGCAACTCGAGACGATGAAAGCGAGATCGCTTCCGCAGCCTTTAGTATGAACGGATATAGCGCGCGATACGTAAAGATCGTGGCCAAAAACCTTGGAGATTTGCCCTCATGGCACCTCGGGGCGCCTTACGACGGCAAGGCTTGGATCTTTGTAGACGAAATAGTAATTGATTAAACCACAACCATGAAACGCAGAACCTTTTTAAAGAATACTTCTTTGGGCAGTTTGGCTCTCGGTATTCCAGCAGCTGCAATGAGCTGTGCTGAGAACTCACAAGAAGCCCCAACCGATGAGACTGGTCCTGGAGGACCACTAGTTTTAGCCACTTGGAATGTTAACAATGCAACCAAGGCCGCTTGGGAAAGTCTAGCTGCGGGTAACTCCGCATTGGATGCCGTTGAAGCCGGTTGCAAAATAGAAGAAGCTGATGTAAAAAACTCCTCTGTGGGTAAAGGGGGCTTGCCAGATCGTGATGGTAATGTGACCTTAGACGCCTGTATCATGGATCATACGGGCAACTGCGGATCTGTGGTTTATCTTAAAAACACAACTCATGCCATTACAGTAGCACGTTCCGTGATGGAAGACACCCCGCACGTAATGCTGGCCGGACAAGGAGCAGAAATGCACGCCAGAGCTATTGGTTTGGAAGCGGAGGATCTGCTTACCCCAGAATCTCGCGCAGCCTGGGAAAAATGGAAAGAAACCTCTAAGTACAAACCCATTATCAATATTGAGAACCACGACACTATTGGAATGTTAGTCATGGATAAAGATGGAACCCTTGCCGGGGGCTGCACCACCAGTGGCTTAGCCTATAAAATGCAAGGCCGTGTGGGAGACAGTCCTATTATTGGCTCTGGACTCTTTGTGGACAATGAGGTGGGAGCTGCAGTAGCTACCGGTTTAGGTGAAGAAGTGGTCAAAACAGTAGGTAGTTTTCTTATTGTAGAGCTTATGCGACAAGGCAAATCCCCTCAAGAGGCTTGTGAAGAGGCTATTAAGCGTATCGTTTCAAAACCTGGAAGCAACTATAAAGACTTCCAAGTGGGCTATATCGCCATGAATAAAAAAGGGGAAACGGGCTATTTTGCCATTCACAAAGGATTTTGGACTACTCAGCATAATGCTGCAGAAAATAAAAACTTTGAGTCTGACTACTTTAACAAGGAAGCCTAAGACCAGACTTTAATACAAACTCAGAAAATCAGCTACAGTGTCTTCCTACTTTTCCCAGAGGTAAAACCCTGTTTTTCAATAAGAAGTCCAAACATTATTACGGTTTAGCCGTAATAATTTATTATCTTTGAGTTACATAAGTAGGTTGATGCCTTCGGGTAATCGATCAAATTTGGGGCGAAAAGCTGTCATTTATGGCAGCTTTTCTATTTTCTGCATTTTTGCCCTTGACTTTTGTTCTTCATTCACTAAAAAATCAGCCGCGCTAACTAAAAAATTAGGCCCAAACGAATTAGATTCAGTAGCTTAACACGAGTTTTAGCAACAATGTCAATTAAAATTCTAATCGTAGAGGACGAACCACTGATCGCAGTGACCATTGAAACCGCACTTGAAAAACAGGGTTATCGGGTCATTGGTGACGCCGACAGTTATGAGAGTGCTCAAAAAGTATTAGCTCAAAATTCGGTTGATCTGGTACTTTTGGACATTCAACTGGACGGTGAGAAAGACGGTATCGATCTGGCAGCTCATTTAGACCGACAAAGGATTCCCTATTTATTTCTCACCTCGCAGGCCGATCCGAATACTATTGATCGAATCAAAGAGGTACATCCCTCAGGATTTATTGCCAAACCGTTTACGGAGTCCGGTTTGAGGAGCAATATAGAATTGGCTTGGCATCAGCTTAAAAAACAAACCCCACCATCACCCTTGATCATTCGGGTTAATGGACGCACGCATAAACTCGCCAAAGAAAGTATCAAGTACTTAAAAGCCTACGACAATTACTGCTATATCGTAACTGAAAAACAGACCTATTTATTACCGCACACTTTAAAAAAACAAATGCAAGGTCTTACCGATGATCGATTTGTACGCATTCACCGATCTTATGTAGTGAATATTGATCAGGTCACTGCCGTGACCAAAGACAGTGTGTTTTTGGGTGAAGAAGATTTACCTATGAGTACTAAAAACCGATCTGAAGTTGAAACTTTGATGAGCCGACGTTAAATGAAATTTATGAAAACCCCCACCAAGGCACTCACAAGCCTGATTATTATTCTAACGCTTTTTACCGGGCAAGTAATTGCACAATCAATAAGTCCAGAAACTATAAAACAACAAATAGATAGTATTCTTGAGCTTCCTAAGGATCAGATCATTGATGCCTCCTATGATTTATCCCGATCCTACATCCGCAGTAAAGACCCAATACGCGTGCATCAAATCATGGATTCAATCTCAGATCTACCAGAGGTCATGATCAACACCAACTTGAATTTTGCGCCCTTCTATTTGCGTAAAGGAGATGTAGCAGCCTCTTTAAAGTTACGCAAGCAAAGTCTAGCGATGTCTGAATCCTATGGGGATCCCACGTTGACCTTTGACTGTTTATCTTCCTTAACTGCGCATTATATCAACGTTGCTAAGGTCGATTCTGCTTCGCTTTACAACAATCAAGCGGAAAACATCTTGGCGCAGTATCAGGATATTCCTAGGGATCTGTATGAGATCGTTTACCGTATGCGTTCGGATATTGAGCATATTTTGGGCAATTACGAAGCCCAAGGAGTGTATTTAGAAAAAGCTTGGAGCGCCATTGCTGATATTCCCAACCACAGAAGGCGAGGGTTTTTGTTATTTCTAATAGTAGACTTCTACAAGCAGGTGGATCAATTAGATCGTTTGACCTATTTTACAGAACAACTCTCAGCCTATTACAAGGAGAAGACCCTGAACACTCCAGATTATCATTTACCAATAGATCAAGTCCTGCTCGATGATTCTTCTGAGGAGGCTATAGCCAACTTAGAGAATATTATTAGAGTCTCCGACAGTCTGTCCAACTACAATGCACTTTCTGTATGTACCATCGCCATATCCAGAGCATTTTTAAAATCAGGCCAACCAGAAAGAGCCCTACCCCATCTAAACAACACTATTGAAAAGCTTACCGCTGCCAACTATTTATACGGGAATACCAGTGAGCGACAAATGTTGCAACGCGTTTATTTAGCGATGAACAATTATGAAGGTGCTTACAACATCCTTTTGGACCAAAAAGCGATGGAGGACAGTCTGAGAAACTCTGAGGTTCTCGCTAAGATTGCCGACTACGAGGTCAAATATCAAACCCAAGAAAAGGAACTTGAACTGCAGCGCACCGAGGCCAATAAGAAGTTTTTGACCGCCTTACTATGGGCGGGTGGCTTAGTACTGTTACTCGTACTCTATTTTTTGTATAAGAACCGTCAAAAGAATAAAATACTCGCACGTCAAAAATCTCTTTTGGAAACCACTTTAGATGAAAAGAACGTCTTACTCAAAGAAATTCATCACCGCGTAAAGAACAGCTTTCAAATTGTGTCTTCCTTGCTCTATTTGCAATCTGAAAATATTGAAGACAAAGAAGCCCAACTCGCTATAAAAGAAGCCCAAAACCGGGTGCGTTCAATGGTGCTGATCCATCAAAAACTCTACAATAAGGATCAACTAGTGGGCATTAATACCAAGGAGTATTTTGAAGATCTTACTCGTGACATTTTTGAATCCCATCAGTTTAAAAGTAAGCCGATTAAATATGCTACAGACATCAAACCTATGGTGCTTGATATAGAAACCATCACTCCCATTGGATTGATCCTCAATGAACTCATTACCAACGTGCTCAAGCACGCTTTTCCAGAGGTCAAGGATACCAGTGAGATGCAATTGCGCTTTGACCAAAAAGGCGATTCCTTGGTTTTAGAACTTGAAGATAACGGTCAAGGTATGCCCGATGAGGTGGCAGAAAGTTCCTTTGGAATTAAGCTGATGAAAGCGCTTTCTAAAAAACTCAAGGCCAACCTAACCTTCAGTCCGGCGCCTGCTCAGGGTACTATAGCGAGTCTTGAAATCACCAAATTCAACTTGCTAAGCTAGCTTCACTAAAAATTCGGTAGCCTTCACTAAAAATTATTGGGCAAGGCATTAAGCCACACTACTTTAGGTGTCAGAAAAGGTCATCCCCCACCTTTTTATGCCCTACCTACTCCTGCTTTTGCTTCGGTAAAAATTTCAAAACACAATCGCATGAAACGAATTTTACCCCTAGTGATTTTTGCCCTGTTGGCTCTTAATCTTAACGCCCAAGTTGGGATCAACAATCTTTCACCAAGCGCCAGTTTAGATATTACTGCCAGTAATCAAGCAACACCTGCTAACACAGACGGTTTATTGATTCCTCGGATCGACACCTTTCCAACCACAGACCCAGCAGCTGCACAACACGGCATGCTTGTTTACTTAACCACCACAGATGGTGGTAACCCTCCAGGATTCTACTTCTGGAACAACGGCACCACTGCTTGGGACAGTATTTCTGGTAGCGGCGCTCAACAGATCAACGAACTCACAGACGGAATAACTGATGGGTCCTCTATATTTTTAGGAGCGAGTTCAGGCCTAAATAATGACGGAGCTAACTCC
>NZ_JABSPU010000069.1 GCF_013214815.1 Gilvibacter sp. | reverse complement strand
TCAATTTGATGATTTCACTAAAATTGACATGCGCGTAGGTACGATCATGAAGGCTGAAAAAATGGCCAAAACCAAAAAGCTCATGGTCATGGAAATAGACACGGGTATTGACACCCGTACCATAGTTTCTGGTATTGCTGAGCATTATACGGCTGAGGAATTGGTTGGCAAACAAGTGACCGTATTGGTCAACTTAGCTCCGAGACCGCTTCGTGGTGTAGAAAGTCAAGGGATGATTCTCTTAGCAGAAGATGCCGACGGTAAATTGGTATTCATGTCTCCGGAGGAGGCCGTTAAAAACGGCAGTAGCATCAGCTAAATGATCCGCGTTGCTTATCATCCCATCTATAAGCATCCGCTACCTTTAGGGCATCGTTTCCCGATGCAAAAATACGAGCTGTTACATCGACAACTCTTACATGAAGGCACTTGCGACCCAGAACAATTTTTTGTGCCTGGCAAACCGAATATGCAAGCTATAAAAGCCGTTCATGATCCGCAGTATGTGGAAGATCTGCTGGCGCAAAACATAGAACCACGAGCCGCCAGAAAAGTGGGTTTCCCCATGTCTGAAAAACTCATTGAACGCGAATTCACCATTGCTCAAGGAACTCTAGAGGCCACACAATTTGCCTTAGAGCACGGATGCGCACTCAATATTGCCGGTGGGACTCATCACGCCTTTAAATCCAGTGGCGAGGCCTTTTGTTTGCTGAATGACCAGGCGATTGCGGCCAAAAACCTCATCCAAAACGCACAAGCAAAACAAATCTTGATCATCGATTTAGATGTGCACCAAGGCAATGGCACAGCAGAGATATTTGAGGGAGATGATAGTGTCTTTACCTTTTCCATGCACGGGGCGCATAACTACCCGTTCCGCAAGGAAAAATCGGACTTGGATATTGGGCTACCAAACGGCACCGAGGATAAAGAATACTTAGAGATCTTAGCATTTCATCTTCCGCGATTGATTGATAAAGTCCAGCCTGATTTTATCTTTTACCTCAGCGGAGTAGATATTCTGGCTACTGATAAATTGGGAAAACTCGGCTGCAGTATGGAAGGCTGCAAAACGAGAGATCGGATGGTTCTAGAAGCTTGTTACCAAAGAGAGATTCCCGTGCAGATCAGTATGGGAGGTGGTTATTCTCCCGATATTAAGATCATTTTAGAGGCCCACGCCAATACCTATCGCCTGGCCCACGAACTTTGGAACTAATTTATTTGATCCAGAGGCTATTGGTGAAATAGCTGCGCGAATCCAAGAAGTGTCTTTTAACTTCAAAACCAGCTGTCACCGCCATGCCTTCCAATTCTGGGAAACTGTACTTTTTAGAAAGTTCGGTCCAGATCAATTCATCTTTTTTAAAGCTTATCTGCTGATCTGCCAAGTCTACTACTTGATCCGACAAACTGATCAAATACGAGCGGACTTCCCCACTGAGTGGATTGTAATGGCAATAAAAGTCAAACTGCTCTTTGACAAAGTTGGCATCCAACTCTCGGTTGAATCGGTCTAAGAGATTCAAATTAAAATTACGCGTAATGCCATGTGGGTCGTCATAGGCTCTACGGATGACCTCGGGATTTTTTTGCAGATCCGCACCTAACAGCAATGCATCTCCATCGCGCATATTTTTATGAAACAAACGCAGTAAATCCAACGCATCACCAGGAATATAGTTCCCAATATTACTACCCAAAAAGAGCAATAAGCTGGGGTTCGCTTCACTTTTTAATCGGCCATTAAGTACTTCAAAATAATCTCCCACCTTGGGGTTTAAAGTCACGTTGGGCAAGCGTTGGGCAAAATCCGCAGCCAAACCATCTACTGCCGCCATAGAGATATCAATGGGCACATAGGTCACCTCTCGATTTTGCTTGTCCAAATAATTCAGCAACTCAAAAGTCTTGCTGCCATCACCAGCACCTAATTCTACCAAATTAAAAGGGCCTTTAAAACCAGTCTCAGTGATGATATCACCAGCTTGCTGGGCTAAGATCTCTTGTTCCGCGTTGGTTAAATAGTATTCCGGCATCTCCATGATCTGCTGGAATATGGCGCTTCCTGCATCGTCATAAAAGAACTTGGAGGAAATGTATTTTTCTGGGGCGCTTAGGCCCTGCAATATTTCGTTTACAGTATTGGAATTCATTAGCGTGCAAGTCTTAATCCTGCAAACTGCCAACGCAAATGCGGGTGAAAAAAGTTTCTGTAGGTCGCTCTGCTATGGCCTTCCGGAGTAGCGACAGAAGCTCCGCGAAGTACTTTTTGATTGATCATAAATTTGCCGTTGTATTCACCTACGGCTCCTGGTTTTTTCTCAAACCTGGGATAGGGTAAAAAAGCACTGCTGGTCCATTCCCATAATATTCCCCAATCGAGTTGCTGGGAAGCCACTTCCCACTCAAACTCAGAAGGAATGCGGAGTCCGCGCCATTCTGCATAGGCGGCAGCTTCATAAAAACTGATGTGCATTACGGGCTCATTAGTGTTGACAGGAACTAATCCTTCCAAACAATACCGATGCCACTTATCCTTGATTTTGTGCCAATACAAAGGCGCTCTCACCTCGTGTTGGTTAATGAATTCCCAACCTTCTGCATGCCATAGGTTGAAATCTGTATAACCTCCAGCTTCAATGAATTCTAAAAACTCTCCATTGGTCACCAAACGATTAGAGATCTCAAAGGCCTCTAGAAAGACCTTATGGCGGCCCTTTTCAATATCAAAATGGAAATCTTCTCCTTGGTAGCCGACCTCATACAGACCTTCAGGAACCTTTATGTAATCCTGGTCTTTACCCTCTTCAGGAAGGCAATAAACCGTGCCGTAAAGCGGAAAAGTCGGTTGATTTCCAAAGAGACTTTTAATATCATAGGCCAACAACTCTTGATGCTGCTCCTCATGATTGATTCCTAACTCGACCAGCTCGCGAACAACATCAGGGCAATCATCTTGCGCGAGTAACGCAGCAACATTATCAGTCACGTGGGCGCGGTAATCCAAAACCTCAGATACCACAGGGCGCGTCATTAAGCCTCGGTTTGGACGCAAAACACGATCCCCTAGGTTGTTGTAGTAGCTGTTGAACAGATACGCAAAATCCTTATCAAATTCTGAATATTCATTCTTGTATGGAACCAAGACAAACTGTTCAAAAAACCAAGTGGTATGTGCCAAATGCCATTTGGGTGGCGAGGCGTCTGTCATGGGTTGTACCGAATAGTCTTCAATCTTTAAAGGACTACAGATCTCTTGGGTACGGGCACGCGTTTTGAGAAACCGTTCTCTGAGCATATTAAATGAGTTTAGTGTCGATGATAGTTGGTGAGGTCAATGTTTTGTGAACCGGACATTTACTAGCGATCTGCTTGAGGCGTTCGCGCTGTTTTTCATCCAAGTCTCCAACAAATTCCAGTGTCTTTTGAATGTGATCGATCTGTCCCGTGGCTTCTACTTCCAGGTCTTCTGGCAGATCATCGGTATGCTTTTTAGAATAGGTCAAATAGCAAAATACTTCCTGTAGATCCCAACCTTTACGCTGGGCATACATTTTTAAGGTCATGACGGTACAAGCTCCCAAAGAAGCATTGAGCAGTTCATAAGGAGAAGGCCCAAGGTCTTCTCCTCCAACAGATTTAGGTTCATCTGCAATAAGGGTATGATGGGGTGTGAACACCTCTGAGGTAAAATTGTTCTCTAAATCCAGGTGAACCACCACTTGTTCCCCTTTGGTAGAGATCATGTCTTCATCTAACTCAGGGAAATACTTACCCGCCCATGTCCCGATCATATCTGCTACATAAATAGCATCTATCTTATTGGTCAAAAGGTGATCGGCTCCATCTAAAGAAATAAAGCTCTTTGGGTGAAAGGCTGCATGATACAATTTAGCGGCATTTTCAATGCCAACAGTCAAGTCTTGAGGCGAATGCATGATCAAATACGGAATCTTCAAACCCTTGACAGTCTCTAAGAGATTCCTGGATTTAAGATCGTCCACGAATTGCTTTTTGATCCTAAAAGGACGCCCTCCAATATTGACCTCCGCAGAACCCGTTTGCTCAATTTCATTCAAACCATCGGCAAACAAATGGGTCACGTGATCCACCTCAGCAGGTGCTCCTATGGTCACAATCGCTTTGATGGAATCCAATTGAGCGGCCGCAGCCAAAACAGCTGCGCCTCCTAAGGAATGGCCAATAAGCATGGCCGGCGCCTCATACTGCTTTTCCAAATATTCTGCAACCGTGATCAAGTCCTGAACATTTCCGGAGAAATTAGAATCGGCAAATTCACCGCTACTACGGCCTAAACCTGTAAAATCAAATCGAACCACTCCAAAGCCGTGATTGGTCAAAGTTCTGCTGATGTAGCGCACTACGCTCAAATTACTGTTACACGTAAAGCAGTGTGCAAATATTGCATAATGACGCACCTTGCCGTTGGCAGGTACTTCTAATCGGGCAAACAGACTGCCTTCTGATTTGGCAATCTCGATGGTTGTCGTTTTCATGTTTAAGATATACGTAATTGCTCCCTGTGCAGTTTGCGCAGTTTCTGCAATTTAGGGGTGATCACATAGTTGCAATACCCCTGGTTGGGTTGTTTGTTGTAATAATTCTGATGGTCCTCGGTAGCCTCATAGAACGGCATGGCCTCTGCCAATTCGGTAACTATGAAATCCTCATAATACTTCTGGACTTCTACTAAGACCTGTTCTGCAATTTGCTTTTGTTGCTCGTCTTGATAAAAGATCACGGAGCGGTATTGGGTACCCACATCGGCACCTTGTCTGTTGAGCGTCGTTGGGTCATGCGTGGTCAAAAAGATCTCCAAGATCTTCTTATAAGAGATCACCTCAGGGTCAAACTCTAAGCGAACTACCTCAGCATGGCCCGTCAATCCGCTACAGATCTCTCTGTAGGTTGGATGCCCGGGAACCTTTCCTCCACTGTATCCAGATACTGCCGAATGAATGCCTTCTACTTCTCTAAAAACGGCTTCCACGCACCAAAAGCATCCGCCGCCAATTACAGCTATTTCATTTTGATTACTCATGAGCAGCTTCCTTTTTTAGATCGATGGACAAGGAGTTTACACAATAACGCAATCCGCTCGGCGCAGGTCCGTCTGGAAATACATGGCCTAAATGTGCATCACAGGTATTGCATTGGATCTCAACGCGTACCATTCCAAAGGACGTATCCTTGATGTATTTTATAGCATTCTCTTTTATGGGCTGCGTAAAACTCGGCCAACCACTGCTTGAGTCAAATTTAATGGTGGAATCAAACAAGGGAGTGCCACAACAAACACAGTTGTATTCACCGGCTTCATAAACACTGCAGAGTTCACCAGAAAATGGCCTTTCCGTTCCGTGTTGGCGGGTAATTCTATATTGTTCAGGAGTCAATTGCGCACGCCATTGCTCCGGAGTTTTTTCAACACGCCGATCTGGCGTGGGATTTCCTTTTACAGAAAATCGAATGATGTCGTTCCAATTTAGCATAGCTCTTCTTTCATTTAATCTATGAAGTTATAACATATCCGTCGAAATTAAGCGCCAGAACTGTCAAGGTTTTGTGAAACTTTTCTGGGCTGATTTTAATGAGACATTATCCGCTGATGGACCTGTTTGAAAAAGGCGAAACCATCATCACCGGAATCCCTAAATGGCAATACTGCACCGGTGAATCCATCGCGATACCAATCGCCTAAACCAAGCGCTGGAAGATCATCAGGCAGATAAGATTTTCCGTCTTTGTAATAACTGATATAATAGTATGGTCCATTAACTACAGAGTCTGGAATAGCCAAACCCCAACCCACTCCTAGTCCATCAGCTAAGGCCGTATACCCGCCAGTGTCAAAATGATGCGGCCAGATTCGAATAGCTACTTCTTGACCGAGCTCGGTTGCAAAGGCTTCGGAAGCCCGTTGTGCTTTTGTCCGAGTATCACTAAGTTGATTCAGCGCCTTAGCTTTTGGCGCAACCCAAAGCTGATCTGCTTCAACTGGATAGGGTAAATCATAATGAAATTCATAACGATAAGGGGTATCAAAACCGAAACCTTCCGCAGTGGATTTTAACCAATTCAATACCTCCTGATGGGTTTTACCGTCTAGCTCAATACTCGATTTCAATCCTTCTCCCTTCCAAAAAAGCGAAAAATCAGCATAACTAAAACACAGCTGAACGCCTAGATCATTTAAAGCATGCGTGCTCAAACTTTGAGTGGAGCCGTCAAAGCCCAAATTGGTATGGCTGTCGTCTGGAGCGGCTTCCATAAAGGAGATAGCGGCAGCGGCTAGGTACTGTGAAAGCTGATGAATAGTTTGAATTGGGTGGTCCATAATGGCGGTTTGTTTAAAGTTACGAGTATGTATTTGGAAAAAAAAGTGCTTTGGCTAAAACCAAAGGGAAACCACTTACGTAAGTAGGATATAAACCAAAACAATTACAGATGAAAAATCTAAAAATCAAGTACGGCCTTTTCTGTCTGGGTCTACTTGCTATTGGACTGATCGCGGCAGATCACATTGACGCACCTGCAGTTCAAGGACAGACCACCGACATCACCGACATTTACGCCTTTCAAGGAGAGAACACAGACAATATTGTCTTTGTTGCCAACTTGCAAGGGCTATTGAGTCCAGGAGCTACCGCGGGAGCGAGCTTTGACGAGAACACCCTTTTGGAGTTCAATTTTGACCTGGATGGAGATGCTGTTGAAGATCAAGTTTTACAGGCCATTCCAAGAAACGGTACCATGTATTTTTTTGGTCCGACTGCCCCAGCAAGTACTGGCCTTAACAGTAGCGTTGCTGTAGATGCCACAGAATCTTCTGTGATGATCACGCCTTATGGAGAATCAGCCATTACCGCTAACAACGCCGGGATGCAGTTTTTTGCAGGCCCTAGAGACGATCCATTCTTTATGGACTTTGCGCAGTATACCGCTATTATCAATGGCGATGCAACCGAATTCAACAACCCAGGAAGCGACACCTTTGCTGGCAGTAATGTACTCTCAGTAGTGGTAGAAATGCCTAAGAGTATGTTGGGTGGCAGTGGAAGCATAAACTTCTGGGTAACTGCAAACAGTAAGCAATAATTAAAACAGAAATCATGAAAATCAAACAATTCATATACCTATTTGCCTTTATGGCTGTTTTTGCGGCCTGTTCAAACGACGACGACAACACCGCACCCATCATGATGGACGACGACACCATGATGATGGATGACGAGATCGACTTTAGCGGAACCTTCACCCAAGCAGATCAAATGGGAAGGCCAGCAGTGAATACTGTATTTGTATCCTCGGCTTCCAAGGACAGTTTTAATACAACGATACCTTCTGAGCAAGAAGCTGCTTTTCAAGCGATGTTCCAAGCCAATCTAGAAGCCTTAAGCGCAGCTTATACCAATCCAGGAGACACCAATGCTTTGGGATTGGATTCTGAGAGCTTTACAACGCTGCTGGCCACGGATGTACTCAATGTGAGTCTTGATGGAGTAACTACCTTCTTTGACGGTACCAACGTACTGACAGGACGCGCCCTTGCCGATGATGTGATCACTGTAGAGTTACTGCTGATCTTTGGTGGGGAAGACTTTATGGAAAATCCAGGACTCTCTAACGACAATGTAGATGCCAATGATGCAGCTTTTTCTAGCTCATTCCCCTACCTGGCATCTCCTTGGTAAAATTCAAGCAACATGAAAACACGAATTGGACTTGCCCTTTTTGCATTAGGCCTTCTGCTTTATTTATTTAAAGCCGACCAAGCCCCAATAGCGAAGCTGCAAGATATCGATGACAGTCTCCAAGTTGCCCCCCAGAATCCAGATTGGCTACAAAAGGATATTGCCTTTTGGCAGTCCAAATTGGAGCAAGTTCCAGGCGAGTTTAGCTATAAGGCTAAGCTCGCCGGAGCTTATGGTTTGAGCTTTTCAAAATCAAGGGTCTTTGCTGATCTTTTCAAAGCTGGAACCCTCTGGGCGGAGGTCAATGAACAAACGCATTTTAAAGAAGCTGGCTTTTTAAGAGCCGCGGCTCGCAATGCTATAAGCCGACACGAATTTGAGCAAGCTGCATCCTTATTACTACAAGCAGAAAAACTTGGAGAAGGCTTGCGCGCAACGCAATTGATGCGTTTTGATGTGGCCATGGAATTGGCTCAGTATGACGTGGCTGAAAAATTGCTTAAACAAACCGAAGACTTTAGCGATGTGGATTTCTTGATCCGCTATTCCAAATGGAAAGATTATAAGGGGAATTTAGATGAGGCGATCTTTAGACTAGAACAGGTCTTGGCTTGGGCCAAAGAGCGCAATAATAACTCGCTCGAATTCTGGGCAGTGTCTAATTTGGGTGATTATTACGGCCATGCAGGAACCATTGAAAAAGCCTACGCGGCTTATTTGAAGGCCTTAGCACTGGACCCATCTTCTACCTACGCTAAAAAAGGAATTGCCTATATCGCCTTTGCGAATGACATGGATCCCCAAAAAGCCTTAAGTATTATTGACGGTATTGCCGACTCGAATCAGAACCCTGATCTGCTGCTACTCAAAGCAGACATCTTTGAATTTACAGGAGCGCTGCAACAACGCACTGAAGTTTTGAATCAGTTTAAAAAGGTAGTGGAGGAACAAGGTCTAGAATCTTTGTACCGCATGCCTCTGGTACAGATTGCTTTAGATGAGAAGGACTTTGAGCAGGCATTAACACTAGCTCGAGCTGAAGTAAGCCACAGAGCAACGCCACAGACTTATGACCTATTGGCTTGGACCTATTTCTCTGCTGGAGATATAGAAAGTGCCCTAAAAATTACCGAAGTTCAGGTGCTTGGACAATCAGAAGAACCCGTACTGTTATTGCACAGCGCAGAAATATTAAAAGCTGCAGGAAAACTATCCGCAGTAAATGAGCTTAAAGAAGAACTAGAAGAAGCAAGCTTTGAACTCGGCCCTATTGCCACTAAACAAGTAATGGCCCTCTAAAGAGTTTAAAGTGTTTTTTGTTCGGTTGGTTATGCGCTTATTTCCCCCGCGGAGGTAGGCGCTGTTTTATGGGGTAGTATTAACCGCTCCTAGTACGTAAAGGTTCTCGAGGGTTGGAGATTCGCTTCCACCTTCTGGCTCAAGGGTAATTCCGTAGGCCTCCGTGGTGAATTCGTTTTCGATGATGTAGAGGTTCAGATCATCTTCTGATTGCTCCAATACCCCTAAACTCGTTGGAGTAAGTGGATCCAAAGTAAGGGACCACAATTGATACTGCATGCCGCTAGGGGCTTCTGGCAGACCGTTCACATCTAAATAAACGGTTTTGGCCTCTGCATTCCAATAAACGGCTGCAAAACTTTGATCGTAATCACCTTGACCAGCCAGCGGTATCTTTTGTACATCTGGAGCACGCAGGGCATCAAGCAATTCCACGGTCAGTAAATTGGTTGCCTTTTGAGACTCCAATTCTGCTTCTAAGAAGATCTCTTTTTGCTCCATCTGCTCTACGCTCAATTGCAGTTCTGATCGCTCAACAAACAAACTGATCAATCCTGCTGTAGCTAAAGTAGCAGCGGCCCAACCTCCATAGGTGAGCCATTTAGGTCTAGAATTGTTTCTGGAGATCACGCGAGGAGCAGCACCTGCTTTAGTAGTTGCTCGAGCTTGAGCCAAAGCCATTAAAGCAGCTTCTATGCGATTCGCCTCGGCAGCCAATTCCGGATACTTTTGCACCAAGCGATGCACTTGCTCGTGCTCCGCAGGAGATAGCGCTCCACTTACGTAGAGTTCTAAAATTCCAGATGCTATGTACTTTTCAGTATCCATTATGAATCAATTCCGAGTTTTGCCCGCAGGCCATTAATGCATTTTCTGATCTGAGTTTTTACGGTTCCCAAAGGAATCTCCAGATCTTCTGAGGTTTGCTGCTGCGTAAATCCTTTAAAGAATAATCTATCGATCAGTTGCTTGCAGCGCATCTCAAGGGTTTCCACTATGGCGGCAAGACCAATCGCATCGGTCTGACCCTCAAAGGCATTACTCCCTCCAAATATATCTACGAAATTAGTCGGGTTTAGGTTTTGTTTTTGTTCTTTGGCCGATCGGGATCTCAAATGATCGATCGCCGTATTGCGCGCAATATTCAAGAGCCAAGTAAAAAAGCGACCTTTTTCAGGATCAAAACTGTCCAAACGCGTCCATACTTTTAAAAACACATCTTGACACAGTTCCTGAGCAACCTCTGGCTTGCCCACCACACCTTCAATAACCCCCAACATCGCCGGCGCATATTGCGCATGCAACTGCTGGAAAGCCCGCTCGTCTCCTTGTTGGCAAGCGGTAATTAGTTGATTGAGGGTATCTGCCATAAGAGAGCTTTAAATTACTAAAAAGAAAGCACTAAAAAAGCTGGAAACGCGGCTTTCTTTACTGGAAAAGTTTTATGGTTGCTCCTTCGTCTTGGGCAGTGACGGTATGCAAGAGTTTCCCCTTGCCCACAGCTTTGTCCAAATAGATCTTGGTGCCCACTGTCCAACGCTCTGGGCGACTAAAACCAGGCATAATTGGAAAGCCGTAACTGAAACTAGAACCGTCTTGATTCGGGCCTTCCACATAAAAGTTCCGGCGGTTCCACGAGTTGTTTTTAATTTTAAAGCTGATGTACTTTGGAATCTCCACTGGTGCTGTCGCAGTCTGCGGCGCCTGATAATTCCCTGTGATCACCTTAGGCTCTGTAAAGAGTTTTAAGCTTGCATCTTCGTCCAACTGTGTGTCTAGTTTATTTATCACATTCACAGTGGCCTCCCCACGACTACTTATGTTGACATTTGCATTATTTGCCTTTAAACTGGATGCGTTTATGGTTGCAAGTTTAGACGCTATATTTAGCCTTTCAACATTTCCAGAAAGGATCACCTGACCTACATTGGCCTCAACGCTAAACTCCTCTGCGCTCAAGTTGATCACATAGGTGGTATCGTGAGTGCCATGTTCTAAAGCCTCAATTTTGGGCGCACCAATTTTAATGATCAAGTCTTGACTGGGTTGGATCCACTTTATTTGATCCAAGGTTAGAGTTCCGTTCACTGCGGTCTTCCCAATCAACTCCAAAAGATTGCTGTCTCCAGTAATGGCCATCCCTTCGGGAGCCTCTGGATCAATAGTGACCTTGGCATAAAGTTGGACACTTACGGCCGTAATGTTTGTAATTGGGTAGTTCTTGGTAATGATATTTCCGTCGCCTTTTACCTGTCCAAAGGTTTGTGTGGCGATCAATACAATTGTAAAAAATAGTGTTCTCATTTTTTTGAATTTTGATTGATTATGATTTTGATTGATTGAATTTTCTGCTGATGAGCGCATCCAGGCCAAATCGACCCGAACCAAGCACTAGCGTGAACATGGCGATCCATAGAAAGCCCATGGCCGGCAGCATGCCCCAAGTGCCTTCTCCCCATTTTTGAAGGAAGATTGCCGTGAGCATGGTACACATGATTAAAAAAGAGGTCATTCGAGTGTTAAAGCCTAGTGCCCAAAAGAGTCCTCCAATGGCTTCACTTGCCGCGCCCATCCACGCAAAAAAAGTAGGAGCTAAGGCAAAGATTCCTCCAAAGGCCTTTACGTCTTCTGGGAACCAATCCACAACTTCAAAAAGGCCTAATTCCTTTTCTGCAGGTGACCAAGGCATACCGAATTTGCTGCTCCCAAAATCGATGGTTAATAAAAGCCCTCCGACTATACGCGGAATGGCGAAGAGCAGATCCGCATACCATTTGTGTTGTTCTACCGGGCGAATAAGTCTTATAACTAAGTGTTTGAATTTTTTCATGATGAATGTTTTTTGATGTTCAACAAGGCAAAGATGCGATGCAACCATCAGCCTTAAGTCTCACAATAGACTCCAGGCGTCTTAAAGAGAATTCAAGACGTCTCAAAAAAATGTAAGATTTTGTTTTAGAGCGAGTTGATGTACTCTGTAGGAGACATTTGGGTATGCTTTTTAAACACCCGATTGAAGGTAGCTTTGCTGTTAAAACCAGCTTCTTCTGCCAAGCCGAGCACAGAAAGTTGATTGTGCTTACCGTTTTGAATCATTTCCTTAAAGGCTTCAATCCGATAACTGTTGACAAAGTCATTAAAATTCTTGCCCAAGTTTTTGTTGAGTAGATCGGACAGTTCTGTTCTGGGGAGATTCATCCCTATGGCCAATTGAGAGAGCGTTAATTCTGGATTGAGGTGCGGCTGCTGCTGTTGCATATAGTTCAAAAGAGCAGCTTGTAGCTCAGGATTGGCGTCAATAGTCGTTTTAGCCTTGTTAGTGGGGGCAGTAGGTCTGCCATCGGCTTTCAATTCAGAAAGCTCAACGGTATCTGTAAAGTAACCTTTGATTCCCACATAAACTACAATTACGGCAGAGAGTAAATGATACCACCAGCGCTGTTTCCAATGCAAAACGACAATAGTCTCCTCTACTACTGTTTGAATCATTTGATATAGAAATAGGCTAGCATAGATGATCAAAAAGATCCGAATCCAATTAAACTGCAATCGATAAGTGTTGGAATAATACTGCGCTATTCGCTTTCGGTAATTATAGAACTGTTGGATCGCCAAAGTCAAATACAGCATCATGGACAGGTTAAAGACAATAAACATGAGTTTGTCTATGTACTTCAAGTGCAGGGAGGCCATAAGTTCCCCGTTCTGCGTATCATCGAAACCGGGTTGAGCAGCATCGTATATATAAAGGAACAAACAGTAAACGGCGTAAAGTGCAAAAGGGATAAACTGCAGGTACTGCTTCTTGCCCAATTTAAATCCTGGGACCGTCACCGATTGGACATAGAAATAGATTATCGGCCCCAAAAGCAAAATGAGATCTATTAAAAAGTAATTGACCTTAGTATTGCGATACGTATCGTACCACTCCATAAAACCTATGGCGTAGTGGGTGCGTTCATAGCAGGTGATCAACACTACTGCACCGAGAAGGTAATCGGCCAAACGTCCATGCCTGCGTCCACGCATAAAAAGCAAAAAAGCAAATACAGCGCCTTGCAACATAAACAACAAAAGCGGTGTGCTGTAGATATCAAAATACGGAAACTTAAGCGGTAGCCCTGCAAGCATACTCAAAGTTAGTTTTTTAAATGACATGATTCCTAATGCCTTCGAAAGCCCTTCAAAATCAACTTTTTTACTCCCTGTCCATGGTTTGTCCATGCTGATTTTTAGGAGGTTATCAAGCCTCATTCTAGTTTTGACCCAGTTGAATCAAAAACCAGTACAATGAAAACTACACTAACAACAAAACGCATTTTGCCGCTACTCCTTGGAGGATTTTTTATCCTGTTTGCTTGTAGCACAGAAGACGATGGTCTGGACGGAGTAACTCCAGACGCCAACAGTATTAATGAATACCTACTTCAGCTATCCTACAACCAAGACGAGCTCCTTGAAGTTCAAGAAACAGGTGGTTTGGCCAGCTCTAGAGAAGTCTCTTTTGAAGACGAAGATCCGGGAGAACCCGTCCAAGGAACAATAACAGGTTGCACAACAACCGGCTACGATCTGTATTCCAATTTTGATCAAATTGCCATTCTGCGTCCATCTATTGGTGTGATCTATCCAGGGGCCTTGGTAGTAGGAAACGGATCCATGCTCGATGGAGAACCTACTCCTTTTGCAGTGGATAGAGCTCCAGCAAATATGCGCGTAGACTTGCCCGGAATTGATGAAAACGGAAACTTCCGCGTGGAATCGCCGGGAAGCTTTTCCGCAGTTGATGCCGAACTTGATGTTGCCCTAGAATGGTGGAATGACAACGCCTATCAAGACGGTTATGTCAATGAAGCCAACTCTACCTATCAATCTGCT
>NZ_JABSPU010000068.1 GCF_013214815.1 Gilvibacter sp. | reverse complement strand
CCAAGATCTTACCAATATGTTCTGAGGTTTTTAAGCCCATATGTTGCCAAGACTTTCCGCCATCCTCTGACTTGTAAACTCCATCTCCGTAGGAAACCGAACGCTGATTGTTGTTTTCCCCAGTACCTACCCAAACTACATTGGTATTATTTGGGTCAATGGTTACACAGCCAATGGAGTACGAACCTTGTCCGTCAAAGATGGGTTCATAGGTAACTCCGGAATTCACTGTTTTCCAAACGCCTCCGGCCGAAGTGGCTACGTAATATTCAAAGGGGTTGTTTGGATTAAATGCAAAATCAGAAATTCGACCAGAGGTCAGTGCAGGACCTACATTGCGCCAACGAAGGCCTGAAATATTCAAGGATTCAATAGGCGCTGGATCGTCCGCATTTTTGTTTTTAGATCTTTTCTGAGCAAAACTGTCTGAGCTTGAACCCAGCAACAGGCCAAGGCAAACGAGAAGAATTTTATTCATGATTGGAAATTTATTGTTCAGTTGTTTTCTAAGGTACAAAACAATGTTACCCAAACACAGTATTGTCTATAGATTAACATCTTAAAATTATAATGGTCTAAGCGCTTGTTATTCAGTTTTATAGTAAAATAATTTTCATCAAGTTCAAGAATATCGATCCGATTTTTTAGTGAATATTACTATCTTTAATGCAACAATGTTGCATTAATAATACAACTGAGAATCGTAATGATCAATTTGCGAAAGGACTCCCCACTGTTTGGTCTCCTATTTTTGTGTTTACTCTTCATTGGCTGCCAAGAGCAACCGGAGCCAGCAAAGCTCTTTGTCTTGGGCCAAGGAACCGGAATAAATAAGACTACACTTTGGGTTGATGATATTGACGCCGCTATTAAGATTTACAGAGATACCTTAAGATGCTTTGATTATCAAAATACAGCAATCATTGATGAGGGAGTCCTAGTTTGGGCGCAAATGGGATTTCCTGTGAGAAGCGGAAGTTAAGCCTGAAATACAAAGCAGATACTTTTAAAACCTGAGGTTGTATGAGATTTTATATTTTAGCCCAACAATTATGATTAAACACATTACCCCCCATCTTAAAACTATGAAAAGACCATTGCTCTACGCAGTGTTAATGGTTGTGGGATATATTGGAATTACCGCCGCTTCTCATCCTATCAAACTTACTTCATCACTATTTACCTATGATGATTCCGCCAAGAAGTTGTCGTTAGAGTGTAAAGTGTTCATTGATGATTTCTCTCCAGCCATTAACGGTGTTCTACAAGCCAACATACAAAGAGGCAAACTAACCGATGCTGATATTAAAGGCATTGAAGCTTACTTTACAGAAAAGTTTATAGTCCAAATTAACGGTAAGACCTTGCCGTTTAAAATTAAAGACTATGAAATAGAGCTTAAAGCCAATGTGCTCACCTTGCATTTTGAAAACAAAGGTCTATCCTTAAAGAAGAATGACAAGATCAAAGTAGAGAATAGTATGCTTTTTGAATCTTTTGGGCATTTACAGTCTAATTGGATGACCTTTAAACTACCGCCCTTATTGAGAAGCAAGAGCTTTGAGAGTACCAAATACGATCCAATTTTCACCAAAACCTTATAGCAACAATATTTATGGAAGAATACAGTATTTTCTTTTCCAACGGTTGGGAGCATATCGTTGACATCAATGCCTATGATCACTTACTTTTTGTCATGACCCTTTGTGCAGCCTTTAAATTTTCTGAGTGGAAACAAGTCCTGGTGATCATTACCGCCTTTACCATTGGACACAGTGGGACACTTATTTTAAGTGCTTTAGATTTTATCCCAACAAATCCTCAATTGATTGATCTCCTGATTCCATTTACCATCATGATCACAGCCATAGCAAATATTGTGAATTACGGAAAGGAAGGGAAATTCTCTGATGCCAAGTTTAAGTATTTGATTGCCTTAGTCTTTGGTTTGATACACGGATTAGCGTTTGCAAGCAATTTTAAATTCATGCTCTTTAGTGACAGCATAGTCATGCCGCTTTTCCTTTTCAACTTGGGGATAGAAGCAGGACAGATCTTCATTGTCATTCTGTTTATGCTCGCACTGTGGTTCTACACCAAGATCATTAAAGGGGAGCATATGAAATGGAATATATTCATTTCGGGAGCCGGCTTTGGAATTGCCGCTACCCTCTTCTTGAACGCATTAGCACTCTAACAAAGAAACCGCCCTGGTCTAGGGCGGTTTCTTTTTTCTAGTTGTTTTTGTTTTAGTCGATAAGCCCCTGCCCTTCTACCCAAGGAGCTCCGGCTTGTTTTAAGCCTCGCTCAATCGCTGGCATGGTGTTATTGACTACATTGGCTAATCTTCCCTTTACTTGTCGTAATTGACCTTTAGCTCTCTCTAAAGCACCCTTATGGGTCCCTGTGGGACCGTAGGTATTGCCAAAAGCTGCCCAACCTAGTTGATTACCATCATTAGGCGTTGGGTTAGAACGCTCCCCGATCTCATCTTTAATGGGGTTTCCATAAAGCTCCTTTTCAATAGACAAAAGTTCCAATCGGGCCGAATTGATCTGTGCTAGCAGTGCATCATTTGGCGCAGTAGTTTTATTCGCAGCGCGCTTCATAGCTGCAACCAATTTAAGTTGATTGTCCAAAGTGAGATTTGTAGCATTGATATCTTGTTGGAAAGCGAATACTTCCTCACGGAACTGATTCATCTCATCATAAGACTTACGAGGTATTGCTCCCTCATAGGCAGCGACCACATTGAACTCTTGAGGACCTTGCAATACCGTTGTAACTCCATCAACACGCTTCACTAAGGTCACCGTGTAACGACCTGGAGTAGCTCGGATATAGCCAGTGCCAATTCCATCGCCACGACCGTTTAAACGCTCTCCACGTTTGTTTGGATAGTTAAATTCCCAATTAGCGCGGTTGAATCCTTTACTGTTAGAACCTTTAATAGTATTCACTGTGTTTCCTGCCGCGTCCTTGATGATCAGCAAAACAGCGGGCCCGTCTTGATTCTTCTCAGCCTCTAAGGTATCCCAGCCTTCAAATTCCGCATCTTCATCGGCATTTGCTTTGCGCTCTGCCTTTGCAGATTTAAAGCTGTCTGAGAGGTAATAGGTGAAACGAGCTCCGTAAGGTCTGTTCTTCGCCTTGTATTGCGCGTCTCCTTGACTGCTGACCTTGCTGTAAGGCGCGTACCAAAGCGCATCTTTAGTTGGGAACATCGTAGCCTCAGCATTCATGATATCAGCACCGAAGTTTCTCAGCGGAGTAATATCATCCAAAATAAAGAATCCACGACCAAAGGATGCTCCCACTAAGTCGTCCTCACGACGCTGAATGGTAATGTCTCTAAAGGAGATCGTCGGCACACCAGATTTTAGTTGAACCCAATTGGTTCCGCCGTTATAGGTAAAATAGATACCGTATTCTGTTGCAGCAAACATGAGGTCTTTGTCTTTGTGATCTTGTACCAATCTCCAAACTAAATGACGCTCTGGAAGGTCTCCACTTATAATACTCCAGGTCTTTCCTTTGTCTGAACTTTTTAGTACATAAGGCTTGTAATCTCCATATTTGTGATTGTCTACAGCGGCGTAGACTACGTTGGCATCAAATAGATCGGCGCGCACATCGTTGACAAATGGAACATCACCTAAGCCTTTGATGGAGCTCAAAGTGAACTTTCGCCAGGTTTGTCCACCATCTTCTGTGGTTTGAATGATACCGTCATCAGTACCTGCATAGATCAAGCCTTCTTGTTGAGGAGATTCTGCCAAAGAGGTAATGGTATTGTAATTGGACATGGCCAAGACATCCCAAGCGTTGTCCCAAGACTGAGACTTCCCGTAATAGTCTAAGGTCAATCGGTCTTGATTCAAGGTTAGATCCTCAGAAATTGGGGTCCAATCATCTCCCCTATTGTCTGAGCGCCAAACGCGTTGCGAGGCAAAATACAAACGTGTCGGGTTGTGCGGACTCACCAAGATTGGTGCATCCCAATTGAAACGCTCAAAAGGCTCTCCAGCTCTTGGTTGAGGCTGAATGAACACCGTTTCACGCGTGGTTTGATCGATTCTCCAAAGTGCTCCTTGTTGGAATTCTCCATAAGTAATCTTAGGGTTTCCAGGCTCAATAGCCGACTGATGTCCATCTGCCCCTAAGGTCTTCCACCAATCGCGGTTGGATATTCCATCGGAGCTAAAGGTATTTGAAGGTCCACCATGAGATCCGTTGTCCTGGGTTCCTCCATAGATATTGTAAAATGGAGCAGTATCATCTACAGCAACTTTAAAGTATTGAGTTATTGGTAAGTTTCTGACATACTTCCAACTCTTGGTCAGGTCAAAACTTTCATACAACCCACCATCCGTTCCGAACAATACATAGTTAGGATCAGACATTTTAAAAGCCATGGCGTGGCTATCCACGTGCTTATTGCGCTCATTCATGGTGTAAAAGGTCTTTCCATGATTGTCTGAGATCTGTACATAATTGTTCATTAAAAACAACTTGCCTTCATGATGAGGCGAAGCATATAGCTCTTGGTAGTAGTGTGGCCCGGTTCCTCCAGATACAGCGTCAGATTGCTTGCTCCAGCTCTCTCCGCGGTTGGATGACATAAAAAGGCCTCCTTTTCTGCGATCCAGCTCAATGGCAGCATAGATCACATCTGGATTGAAAGGAGAAATCGCCAAACCAATTTTTCCTTTGTTTGAACCTGGAATTCCTTTTTTGAGTTCATTCCAAGTGTCGCCTCCGTCAGTACTTTTATATATGCCTGTTCCAGGACCTCCGCCCATATAACCCGCTACCGTTCTGTGGCGTTGCCAAGTGGCTGCATAAAGCACATCTGGATTGCGCGGATCAATGACAATATCTGTAGCGCCTACCCAGACATCATCACCTAAGGTGCGGTTCCATGTTTTTCCGCCGTCCGTAGTTTTATAAACTCCACGTTCTCCACCCGAAGACCAAAGTGGCCCTTGAGACGCCACCCAAACAGTATTGGAATCCTCAGGGTGAATGATAATGGTGGAAAGGTGTTCCGACTTTTTAAGTCCCATATGGCTCCAACTGGCGCCATCATCATGACTTACATAGATTCCGTCTCCAACAGAAGCGTGACGACCACCTACGTTTTCACCTGTACCCACCCAAATGGTATGTGGATTGGAAGGATCAATGGCAATCGATCCGATAGAAAACGAAGTCTGTCCATCAAAAATAGGTTTCCAGGTGGTTCCTGAGTTTGCTGTTTTCCATACCCCGCCAGATCCCACAGCAACATACCAGACATTCTCATTCTCTGGATGTATGGCAATATCAGCAATTCGGCCTGAAGTGAAAGCCGGTCCAATGTTTCGCAATTCCAAGCCACTAAAAGTGCCTGAATTAATTTCTTGTGCTTGTAGCGGTGTGATCAATGCGACCAACATGCCCAAAAGCATTCCAATTTTTAAAAAAGATTTCATAGTTAATGACAATTGAACTGTTCTCGGGGGTTACAGAAATTGGTTGATTTGCAGAACAGTATTTATTAATGGTTGTTTTGTTGTAGGCTAAAAATACGCCACAGATCAAGTCAGCGCCAAAATAGAATTCTTAGAATCTTGTTAAATTTTGTCTTAAGCCAAGGACTCGATTACCTGTAATGCTTTATCAATCTCAGCCTTTGAGTTATAAATGTGCACCGAATGCCTCAAGAGTTCTTTGCCTACAGAACGAGGCTGTAAACGTTCACGCTCCCAAAGAGTTCGCTGCAGTTCGGGCCCTGTAAATCCATTAACGGCGTAGGTGGTGATTCCAGCGGCCATAGATTCATTTGTAGAAGAGTGAATGTTCACATGACGCATCTCTTTCAGACCATTGCGCAAATAAACTCCCAATTCTTTGATACGATTTGTCCATCTTTGGTGTCCTATCTCATTATAGAATTCCAATGCAGCAGCATAACCAGCTATTTGTGCAGGGTTTCCTGTGCCGTTTTGCATCAATCGAAAACCGTGGTCCTCTTGATTGTCCCAATTGTAGCTTGCAATGGTGCTCCAAATGGTATTGACCACTTCTTCATTGATATAGAGCAAGCCGCTCCCTGGAGGTGCCAACAACCATTTATGCAAACTGCTGTAATAGGCATCACAGCCAATATCTTTAACATCTACATCGATATGACCAACGCACTGGGCTCCATCTAAAACAGTGAATATGCCACGTCTTTTTGCTTCTTGACAAATCGCTTTTACGGGCATAATTGTCCCATAAACAGAAATCATATGTGGAATGGCAATTACCTTAGTCCTAGGGGTCACCGCGTTGAATACCGCTTCAAAGATCTGTTGCGGATCGTTTGCAGGCATTGGCATTACGGCTTGTTTATAGATACATCCTTTGCGCTTAGCGAGTGTTTGCCAAGCTCCAAAACCTCCGCCGTGTTCTTGGTTTGTGTTGAGAAGCTCGTCACCTTCCATAAGATCTAAGCCCATCCCCACGTAGTTCATACCAAAAGTGGCATTTTGTGTGATAGAAATCTCTTTAAAATCACAATTTATAAGTTGCCCCAACTGTTCTCTCAATTCCTGATAGGGAAAATAACCACTGAGCAACTCTGGCCCGGATCCATTCTTATAATCAATTGTAGCAGCCTCTTTATTCCAATGCAGCATATGGTTTATCATGACATCTATAGTATACCCAGGCGTGGGCCCCATGGTTCCGTTATTAAAATAGGTTTGCCCTTCTTTTAGCGGAAATTGCTTGCGGATCATGTTCCAATACGCTTCTGGGTCGTTAAATGGCATTTGTAACGGCTCCAAAGTCCAAGTTTGAGTTTGATCAAAAGACATTAGAGGCAATGAAAGTGCTGCTAGCCCTGCGGATTTTAGAAACGACCTGCGATCTGACATGATGGTAATTGTAGTTGGTTGTTACTTAAAATTAGGGAATTCCCGCTAATTCTAGGCTCTTGACTCTGCCAAGGCATTTATATCCTTATTCTCCAGATGCTTTTTAAGTTGATCTGCGGTAAGACTCGCAATCATAGCCTCTCCGAGCTTTGTTGTTGTGGTGATATTCGAGCACTTTTTGAGCCAGCCAAAAAATGGGCGTAAAATGACATAGATTGCATTGTACCAGCCTGTACTTGATTTGATTCCACGCTCCGGGATGATCATACCGGGTCTAAACGCATAAGCGTCCTTAAATCCCTTTTCAAGAATGTAGTTTTCTGTTTTTCCTTTGACTCGAGCCCACATTACACGTCCCGTTGCAGTGCTATCAGTACCTGTTCCAGAGACGTAATTAAAAACCAAATTAGGATTCAATTCAAAAAGCACATCAGCAAAGACCTTGGTTATATCATAAGTAATGGCTGTGTATTTAGCTTCGTTGAGCCCAACCACAGAAACACCCATACAGAAAAAGCAGCCGTCGTATCCTTTCAGCATTTCTCGATGCTCTGCCAATTGCATAAAATCTGGAAGTAACAGCTCTTTGAGCTTAGGATGTGCCATTCCCAAGGAGGATCTGTTGATCGCTAAAACCGAAGCGATCTGCTCAGAATCCAAACATTCCAAGAGTACGCCCTTCCCTACCATTCCGGTGCTGCCGGTAATAATTACATGATGCATCTTGTAAATTTAAGGATTTAAAGGAGCACCCTTGATAGATTTCCAATAACTTCGCCTTTCATGTCAATACAACTTCAGTATGCGGGTTATTTGAACACTCCAGCCTTATGGTTGGGTTCAGGACCTATGCAGTTGAAGCAGTTGACTCTAGAAAAGGTCCCAACACCGCGTTTTAACCAAACCCTAGATGGAAAATACCGTTTAGGTAACCTGGTAGAACGCTTTGTAGCTGAGGAGCTTAAAGCTTATGATCACATTGAGATCTTAGCTGAGAATCTTCAAATACAGCGGGATAAACTCACCTTAGGAGAATTGGATTGTTTGCTTAGCATTGATGGGCGTCCTGTTCATTTGGAGGTCATCTATAAGTTCTATCTCTATGATCCTCAGGTAGGGATTACCCCTTTGGACCATTGGATAGGTCCAAACCGTAGAGATTCTTTGGTTCTAAAGTTGAATAAACTCGCAAACAAACAGCTTCCACTACTCTACAAACCAGAGACTGAAGCCTATCTGGATGAACTAAATCTCAAAACTGATCAGATGCAGCAATTGGTCTGCTTTAAAGCGCAACTCTATTTGCCTTATAGACAAGAGGTAAACGTAGCGCCCTTAAATGCTGACAGTATTTATGGAAGTTATTTACCCCTTGATCGGTTTGACATTTTTAAAGCCTGTAAATCCTTTTTTCCGAGAAAGCACGATTGGTTGGTCAGTCCGCATTCCGCAGTAGACTGGATTTCATTCCAAGAAGCTAAAAAACGACTCGCTGAATTTCATCAGCAACAATCCGCGCCATTGGTTTGGATCAAGCATCCAAACGGGGCCTTTGAAAAGGTATTTGTAGTTTGGTGGTAACTACTTTTTGATAGGCAACTTGATGTTAGACGGATACTTACTGCTATGGTGGATGCTATTGGTAGCTACTAATCCTTCCGATTCGTCATAGTTGTTTCCGCCTGTATTTAAGTTTCTCGCAAAGCGCGGGAAGTTACTGCTAGAGATCTCAATGCGAATTCGATGCCCCTTTTTAAAGAGGTTACTGGTGGCCATTGGAGTTAGATCCAATTGATAAACCTGTCCTTCTTCCATAAAGACTTCTTTGTCATAACCCTCACGGTAACGGGCTCGCTGAATGGTTTCATCCAAATTGTAGGCACGACCATCGGGATAAACATCAATAAGCTTAATGGTGAAGTCAGTATCTCTCGCGTCCGAAGAAACATAAAGCGTAGACTCAATAAAACCGGTGACCTCTGTATCCTGGGTCAATACCTCAGAAGTATACACCAAAATATTTGGATTTTCTTCCATAGACTGCTGATCGTAGGCTCCGCCTTTTACAGCATTGCCCGTACAGCAAACGTTTCCACCATAACTCATTACAGGCTCCATCGGGTCATAAGTAAAAGTATCCGGATTGTCCTTTCGCGGTTTTTTGGTTGTCAAAATTCCATCTCCATTTAGCGTATTGGCACTTCCCCCACTGTTTAAATAAAAAGTAGTGAGTTCACTGTCTTTAGGCGGCCATTGCTCTGCAGCCTGCCATTTGTTGCTTCCCATGGTATAGTACTGAACACGTGGGGTATTGTCTTTAAAACCTGTTTCCTCCCCTTTGAGCCAGAAGTCCCACCAAGCATAGATCTGCTCGTCATAATTTAAACGGGCATCGCCAATAGGACGTTCTCCGACTATAGTGTTCTCTGTTGCTCGTGTATAAGCGCAATGTAGCGTTGGTGCGATTACTAAATATTGGTTATCTCTAATATCCGCGGCCTTAGAATTGGCCCGAACGTGGTTGAACAGCGCTAAATTCGGCGTGATGGAAACATCATACCAGCTGGCAAACCAGAAGCCTGGAGTATTGATGTCCATGTTGTCATGATACAAGCCACCTTCATACCATGCCGGGTCATTCGGTTTTCTGCGGATCATTTTGTCAAAGATCTCGCGCTTTCCATTGATGTTAACCAAGATATCTTGGATCGGCAAGTGACTAAGCGCTTCTGCCATATCTACGGGAGGATTCTCCGGAGCTAAGTCATAGAAACGCGAAATACGAATCAAATCTTCTTGAGTAGCTCCCGCAGGAATTCTCGGTTTGAATTTATCGTGTTCCACACTGTATAACCAACTAAAGAACAGCATCTGCTCTACGCCTCCACGATACCAGTTGCCTTGTTCGGTAATGTCTCCAATTTGACCCACACCTGCTCCGTAGCCTTGAGGAACCATTGCAAAGTGCGCCGGATGATCCAAAGCTGCAACAGCCATTTGCCATTCAGCTGTGGAAGAACAGCCATAAGTACCAATCCGGCCATTAGACCATGATTGCGCTTTCATCCAACTAAAGGCGTCATAGCCGTCCGTTAGCGGAACTCCAAGAATATCCCATTCGCCTTCTGAGTAATAGCGACCACGCTCATTTTGAACCACATAGGCATAACCGCGTTTTACTGCCTCATAAGCACGTTGCGCAGTTCTTGTGCGCTGTTTTCCATCACCCCACGAATTGAAGTTGTAAGGGGTTCTAGAAAAGATAATTGGCACGGGTTCATCAGTCTTTGGTCTGTAAATGTCCGTAGCCAAACGGATTCCGTCTCTCATGGGCATCATGACCTTTTGATCTATGATGGCTATTTCTTCTAATTTTTTAAGTACATCATCATCCTGAGCTGAAACCCATTGAGGTGTAAGTAGCAATAAGAAAAGAAGACTCGAAATAAAGGAGATGCGAGACATGGGAATTGATTTTTGGTTAGTGCATTAAAAATTACAAAAAATAAGCCCTTCTTTGCAGTCAAAGTTCTTCTTTGATTAACAATGATCTCTTCGTTTTTGGTAAATCGCGTGTTTCTACGGATGCATCCCGAAAAGCTATCAACTAGTTTAGCATCATATTTCAAAGTGAAATCCCCTTCGAATTGTGCGTTTCCCCGCACTCCCCTTTCATTTCACAGTTCGTATTTCGATTGTTTATTAATTCTAATCCTATATAATTATGAGTAATCTAAGTACAGTTTTTGCAAACTCAGTTGACAATTCAGTTTCTGCTACAGACGGTGTTCAAGTAACGGCTTATGGCCAAGGACAAGTTTCTGGAGTAACCTACACTGTTCCTGCTCACGCAGATGTTGATGTGGACTTTACCCTGAACATGCAATGTGTAACTCCTGAGAATGTAAATGCTTTGGATCAATTGATCCGCAGCCTATTAACAGCTTCAAAACAGCACGAGTACGATCAACTAACAAAAAAGACATCTAGCGGTGGTCGCGGTTTCTTTTTATTCTTCTCCGGAGGAGGAAGCCACTCTTCATACAGCCAAACTACCCACACCATGGATTCCTGGGGACTAACGCGTGAACAGCAGTCTAAGATCATCGATACCATGATGGAATTGGTGAACAAAACCCAGCGTTTTGAGTATAAGGGTACTATTCAAAACACGCAATACGACTATTCAGTTTCTGGAAGCATGTTCGGTATTGTGATGGATGCAACCATACAAAAAGATGAAAAGCATACACAAGTGCGATTCTTGGCGCCAAACCTTCACTTGCAAGGTAACGACGGCAGTTCTATTCCTACGATAAACCCGCCACTTTATAAGAATTCTTAGTCGTAAGGATTTTTAGGAGTTATAAAAACCTCGTCTTTTGGTGGGGTTTTTTTGTTACCAAGCAAAGATCTCAATCGCTAAAGTAAGAGAACTTAAGGATCGTGCTTGCTCGCTTGATGAGATATTTATGAATTGATCACTCGCTTGAGAGTTTACGGCCGTCAAAACAAAGAGCTCTGCAGGAGAAACGTCCTGCTGAATAAAACTTCCTAGTCGACTATAGAACAGACCAAGACGAATTCCAGGAATTACGGTTGATCTTAAGCTAAAACCTCCTCCTACTTGCCAGGCCCATGCCTGCTGATTAAAATTTTGGTTGACGATCTCCCCAGGACCCAATCGAAAGTTTCCAAAGGCTGTGGGCGACATAAAGTCTAAACTAAAAAAAGCATCTGGTATGCGATTGGACAAAGAATAAAAACTACTTCCAGCGGCAGCTTTAAAGTAAATGCTCAACTGGTTTTTACTGAGATTGAAAGTGATCGGACTCCATTTAAAACTCAGCCAGAGTACATTGATATCTGTTGTGGAACCAAACGCATAGCGTCCACTATTGTTAACAGAGATCTCACCTCTGGAATCAAAATAAGACTGTGTGATAAACGCACTCTCGCGATACTCGATCTGTTGCAGGAAATTCCATTGAACCCCAATGCTAAGCCGATTGGAGAAATTCCAATTTGCGAAAAGACCAATTTGAGCTTTAGACGGGTCAAATTTTTGATTTATTCCTGAAGCCTGCTTATTGACTGTAATTTGGTTTTGAGTTAGATCATTGGTATCAAATTGCAAAGCTCGTCCCGTTTCAAGGTTTAGCCAGCTATAGCCCGTGCTTACGCCGATTTCCAAACCTTTTATATGCTGACTGTAGGGCATCGAACCTTCCTGAGCAAAGCATGAGTGCAACGCAAAAACAAAAGCTAAATGGACGATGATTGTCTTGGAATTGAAGCCTGACATGATTCTCTATAAGCCTCCAAAATAGCCATTGTAAGCAGGATTTCTATAGGTGATTATACTGGAAACCACTCCTGCTAGAGTTGCTGTAGGGACCTGAAAATTATCAATTTAAGCCGTTTAACGGATAAACATTAAACTCATCGATTAGTTGGTTTTAAGTTTTTAAATCCGAAGAAAATTCTTACCTTTAAATACCTCAAAGTTTGACGCTTACTTAGGCTATAATCGCCACCAATTCCTTTTAACTACTCGTGCTGATCCTTATATCGCTGCATTTTGCAGTGGTAAAGACTGTATAACACGCTAACCTCACCGTATGAAGCGACTATTACTCAAGTTAAATTTTGTTCACAACAAAGATTGGGATCAGACGCGTGAATGGCTCAAGCTCAAATTGGTAGAATATGCCCGTGCGAGCAGTTATGCGATTCATCGCTAAAATTACCCAAAAGGAAATTCCCCGCTATTCGCGGGGTTTTTTTTATGTAATTGGATCAGTAGGATCAATTACTGGAGATGCGATTTGATCCTTGAGTTTAATATCACTTAAGAAGTGATTGCTAAAGAGCTCCTGCATCTCAGGACTCAAGAGCGCTGCTCGTGATTTTTGCCAAGATTTAATTGAAGCATCATCAAACATATGTTCTACCAAGCCCGGATTGTCCCAGTCCGCATTCTTTCCCCAGTGGATTGTAAAGGGAATGTTGTGCTTTTTGAGTTCTTCTATCATCCGCTTGCCGTACTGATTCAAGCTCATGATTCGTCGGTTAGGCTCCCACAATACGCCGTCAATTTCAAGCATACACGTGATTGGGAATTTGGTAAAGGCCATGGTTGCTTCTGATCGTTTTACAAAGCGCATCGCAAAAATACCAGGTATTGGACCCTCATTAACGGTTAGGTCAGTCAATACCTGAAGTGCTTTTGCAGAATCCTTATGGTCTACTCCAAAGGAACAAGCAAAGGCAGCCCCTTGATATGGCGCATCCCAGAAGATCTCTGGCAGCGTTCCGGTAACCACACGTTCAAGGTCATTCAGAGGTAAGATGGTCTTTCTGAGACGTTTAATAAGCCAAGGAATACTTTTAGGAAATTTCTCAGCGATCTTGATAAACACATAGATCAAGTCCCGATAGATCGATTCTTTAATGATTGGAAAGGGATCTGGATAGGGCGTCTGATAAGGCTTTTTATACATCACCTCGACTACGTAGTCGGTTTCCTTGGAATACGGATTGATAAACACCTTGTAATGATAGGGTCTATCGGGTTTACCATTGGAGTCTACCTCTTGCGGTATACTGAAACCGCTATTAGCGAAGTCCATAGTAGTGGACAACTCCAATGCCAACTTCTTGGGTATTTTTTGCACATATCGATTCAGCAAAAAACGATCCTCTGCTTCAATGACCACTCCATGAATAAAACCAAAACTACCCAAACTCACCAAAGCTGCTTTAAAGATCTCGTCATCTCTGATAATGCGTCCAGACACTTTTTGTGCAAATGCATCATTAAGCCCTGGTTTACTTGCTGGTTCTAAGTAGATGTTATCCTGCGGATCAGGACCTGTGATAATATTGAGTCCAACTACATAATCCTGCACAGATCCTACGTCTAGACCCGAACCGTGAACGCCTGTAGAAATGCAACCTGCAATGGTTTGCCCATTGCTGGCTCCTGATGTCTTTAAGGATTTGCCGTGCGCTGAGAGCACTTCAGATACCCTTTTGATCGTATTGCCGCATTGAAAGAAAAAGATATTGTCTGCGTTAAAATTGGAATTGGCATGCAGATCCGTATCAAATGTGGGTATGTGCATATTCATGAATCCATTGTAATGCCTACGG
>NZ_JABSPU010000067.1 GCF_013214815.1 Gilvibacter sp. | reverse complement strand
ACGGAGGGAACTGCGCCATTCGCTGCCGGCACTCCGATTGCCCTTTATGCTGATGGAACCTTTATTCTCGGCCTAGATACACCTACAGCAATACCCGTTGGTGGCGTTATAGACCTTGAGGTTGCCTTGATTCTTGATCCTGATCTCCCGGACAGTTTTAGCCTACTTGCAGTAGCTGATGATCTAGGCGATGGAAATTCCATTATTGAGGAGTTGGATGAGACCAACAACACCTTTAAAGCCAATGTAAATTTCCAAAGCATTCCACAATTGCCACCACTAACGGATCAACTCGCCTGTGATGTAGGTTTTGACAGTGCTGAATTTGACTTGACCCAGGAGGTGGAACCGCTGCTGCAAGAGTTCGGAGGTACCATTCGTTATTACACCAGTGCTTCTGATGCGCTAATTGGGATCAATCCTATAGTCAACACCCAACGATTCAACAATACGCAGAATCCGCAAGAGATCTTTGTAAGAGTAGACAATGAGATCTGTTTTGACATAGCCAGTTTCACTGTTCGTGTTGAAAATTGTCCGCCTCTAATTCCTCAAGGATTTTCTCCCAATGCAGACGGAATTAACGACACTTTTGAAATCCAAGGATTGCTGGATATTTTTCCCGATCACCGCTTGGAGATTTATTCGCGATCAGGGAATCTGATTTTTGTAGGAACCAATCAAACTGGACATTGGAATGGCATTCCAAATCGGGGTCTCGCAAGAGGTGAAAAAGTAGTTCCTCCAGGGGTTTATTACTACGTACTTTTTCTTGCCGATGAGAACTTCGACACCTTTAGCGGATGGTTGTATTTGAATCGGGACTAACCGCAATTGAGCGGCGATCTGAGCTCCTACTTTTTAACATTTAAGGCCCGATTTGAGGCCTTTTTTTTACCTACATCGTTGAAAACAAAAATTACGTCTAAGTTTTGTTCAATTCTTTTACAGACTTAAAATAATCTCTTACATTTATATTTTAGACATCAATTTATACAATTAACAGCCACCTTCTATGAGAAATTTTACTCCTAGATTCTTACAATCAATATTTGCACTGGCCTTCCTATTTTTAGGGCTTCAACAAAGTCAGGCGCAGCTCGATGCACAGTTGTCTTTGGACGATGCTTTCGCCAAAGGTAATTTCATTGAAATCGGGATCAATCAAAACGGTACGTTTGGGGTTCCAAACGACCAAAATCCTGGACCACCATACCACGATAGCCGTGAGACTGGTAATGACCTTTTTGGTTTTATCGCCAACCCAACTATGGACGGCTGGGTTGATTATGACGGGGATTTCTTTACTCCTGGTTCTCCGGAAGAAGGATGGGGAATCGAATACGACGGGGCTGTATGGAATAACAACTTAGCAAGTCCAAACCAAGTTCCTGGAGCTATCAGTGGAGCAGGGATCCTTACCGATCCGTGTTTTGGTGATTTTGCCCAGATCTCTTGGAACGGATTTATTGATGGAATTGAGATCATCCGTAACTTCTCTGTTTCTCGCGACGGTCTTTTCATCAGAATGGAGCAGCGTTTGACAAACTTAGATGCTGTACCAAAAACCAACTTATACTGGATGAACAATGTGGATCCAGATAACAACCAAACCATCAACGGAACCTTTACCACAGATCAAGAATTGATCGCACAACCTTCTGGTGGTATTGACATCCTTGGTTTTGTTTGTGCTTCTCAAGGACCTCTTGGAGGAACCGATGCTAACGGATCGAGTGTGTGTTACTACGTTCAGGATGAGCGTGCTCGTGTAACTTACGGTGGATTTAGCAACCGTGACCCATCAGACATTTGGAACGGAGTTGGTTTTGAACAAACAGAAGGTGCAACAAACACTGCAGATGAGGCCATCTCTATTGCTTATTTCTTTGGGGATCTTGCTCCAGGAGAATCTGTAAACTTTACTTATTTCTACGTATTTAGAGACTTTACCGGTGGTGGTGTTGATCCAACCTTTATTTCTCTAGCTCCACAAAGTCCATCAGCTTGTGGTGCTGATGATGGTAGCATTTTAGTAACTGGATTACTAGGAGATACGGATTACAATATTTCTTATGTAGACGATGGAGTACCTGTGGGACCAATCACGCTCCCTGCTGATATGACTGGATCTTTGACCATTGGTGGTTTGGATGCTGGAGTTTATACAGACTTCGTGTTTACCAATGACGCTGGATGTTTCTTTGAGAACGCTGGCCCAATCGTTGTAGAAGATCCAGGAGCACCAACATTTACAGCTATTGTGAATCAACCTGTAGCTTGTGATATGGACGGTAGCTTAGAGCTTTCTGGCTTAACTCCAGCAACCTCTTACGATTTAACCTATACACAAGACGGAACCGTTATCGGACCAGCGACTGTACTTTCTGATGCAACTGGAAGTATCTTCATCACTGGTTTAGGTGAAGTTACTATTACTGACATTACATTAGAACAAGGAACTTGTAGCTTTACAGATCCAGGTCCTTATACTTTTGAATACCCAGACTTTACTCCAGTAGTAACCACGGCAGATCCTGTAAACTGTGATTCGGACGGATCATTGACAGTTGATGGATTAGCAGCAGACACTACTTATGAGGTGACATACTTATTAGACGGAGTGCTTGTTGGACCAATCACGGTAACTACTGATGCAACCGGACAGTTCATCATTGCAGGCTTGGACGAAGGAGTTTACACAGATATTACCATCGTACTTAATGATTGTACCTATACCGCAGCAGGACCGTTCGAATTGAACAGACCTTCGTTGGGTGGTGCAACCATTGCGGGTGTAGATCCAACAACTTGTGGACCAACAGGACAGGTGATCATCAGCAACGTATTCCCGAACACAACCTTTGAACTGACCTATACATTTAACGGAGTTCCTGTAGGACCAATCACAGTAACTTCCGATGCTTCTGGAACTATTGTGATCACAGGATTACTTGCCGGTATTTACGCTGACGGTGTACTTACCTTTAACGACTGTTCATTCACTCAGCCAGCACCGGTAGAATTGATGGAGCCAGATTCTCCAAGTTTCACCGTAACTGCTCAAGACTCTGATGTTTGTGGACCTAATGGTGCCTTACTGATCGAAGGATTGATGGCTGACACCACTTATAATGTAACCTATACGGTAGATGGCGTTGTTGTTGGACCGATGTCCTTTACAACGGATAGCTCTGGAAACATCCTAATTACAGGATTGGATCAAGGAATTTACACAGACGTAACAGTAGAGATCGTAGAATGTTCTACAACTCTTGCCGGTCCTTTTGAGATCAACTATCCTGACGACCCAACATTCACGGTTACCGTAAATGACCCAACGACTTGTTCAGCAGACGGAAGTATTGTGATCTCTGGACTATCAGCAGGTACAACTTACGATGTATCATACAACTTTAACGGAACACCAGTTGGACCAGATGCCTTAACAGCAGACGGTGCAGGAACTATTGTGATCTCTGGCTTGGACGAAGGTGTTTACACCGACATCCTAGTTGATCTTGGAGCTTGTCAAGCCTCTGATGCAGGACCGTACGAGATCATGTACCCAGACAGTCCAGCTATTAGTGACCCTGCGGCTTACGAATTGTGTGGAACTCCAGGTGGAGTTGCTGAATTTGACCTAACAAGCCGTGACAATGAGATCACTGGTGGCGCTTCTGGATTGACAGTGACCTATCACGAAACCCTTGCAGATGCAGAATCTGGTGACAATCCATTGACTTCTCCATACAGCAATACCTCTAACCCACAAACTATTTATGTTCGTGTGGTAGACGATGTAACTGGATGTGTAAGCACTACAGCGCTAGAACTTGTTGCTTTGGTGATCGATTCATTATCTGCTCCGGCTGCAGTTGAAAGCTGTCCTGCCGATGGAGCTTCTGGTTTGACCAATCAATTCGACCTTACTGCATTCAACAGCGAGTTCGGCGTAGACCTATCAGGACTTACAGTGACTTATCACACGAATTCAGCAGATGCTGAAGACGGAAGCAATCCTATTGCAAACCCTGAAAGCTATACCAACGTAACCACTCCAGAGACCATTTACATCCGCGTTGCAAACGCAGCTGGATGTTTCCAAACAACCTCTGTAGAGATCAGTGTTGTAGCTTGTGAAATTGAAATTCCTCAAGGTATTTCACCAAACAACGATGGATTTAACGACACCTTCGACATTGGTGGATTGGAGCTTCACCCGAACTTTGAGTTGAAGATCTTTGACCGCCGTGGATTGTTAGTATACTCCGGAAACGGTAGTACTCAAGATTGGGACGGACGCGCCATCGAGAAAAACGGTGAGTTGCTGCCTGTAGGAACTTATTTCTACACCCTGCAATTGAATGATATGCCTGGAGATCCATTCTCAGATGTTGAGCAATTATACTCCGGATGGGTGTACTTGAATTACTAGACAACTAGAATCCAATATATTCGAAAGCCTTCAAATTTAGATTTGAAGGCTTTTTTTATCGATGAACGGTAGATTTTTACGGGGAGAATTTCCTTAACTTTCCCGTAAAAACTAACCGCCATGTCGCTAACTAAACAAGCCTGCCTAGGGCTGCTTCTGCTGGCCTTTAACTTCTCAACTGTTCAGGCACAGGTAACCAAACCAGACCCCGCGAACTTTGATCGATTTGTTACTCAGGTATATACCGGTTCTGGTGCCGATTATATCAAACCCGATACCCGTCGCTATGTCTATATGAAAGAGCTCTTTGAAAAGCGCATTTCCTATGTCAAAAGTGATGCTGAAAAATTAGATCTCGATAGCAACCTCAAATTACTCTCAGAGGTTCCCATGTATAACCTGTACAATCCAGGCCTCAGCCGCGATAGCGGTTTTGACCCAGACCGATTCAATCCGTTTAAATACCAATTTGATTTTTATGCGGCTAAGAAATTGATCTACCGCATAGACGGGACGGAATATCTCATTGTAATCGCTCCTCAAGAGCGCAAAAACCAATAGTCCTATGAAAACTAAATTACTTCTATTCGTTCTCGGGCTATTGAGCTGTACCACTTTTGGGCAGGAGATCAATATGCAAAATGGCAGTTTTAATGTGTGTACCGGTAACTTCTACGATTCTGGAGGACCTGCAGCACCCTATGCTAACAATGAAACTTTAGTGCTCACACTCTGTGACGATGGTAGTGGCGGAATTCTTCAAGTGGATTTTACCAGCTTCACCACAGAAACGCCCAATGATGTATTGACCATTTATGACGGAGCCGACACCTCTGCTCCTGTCATTGGTGATTTCTCAGGAACCAACAGTCCTGGAATTGTTCGTCCTTCTCCGACGAATCCCTCAGGATGTTTAACCTTTGAATTTGTATCCAACGAGTTTTTCACCTCTATCGGTTGGGAAGCGCAAATAAGTTGTTGTCAAGAGATCTCAACTACATTTGATGGCTCTACTCCAGCTGCGGTTGGCGGTATAATAGAAGCGGATGTGGATGAGGTTATCACTGTAAACGCTTCTGCTGTCTTTGCTGACTCTGATGCCGGTGCGACCTATGAGTGGGATTTTGGTGATGGCACGGTAATGAGTGGCTTGAGTGCCATGCATGCTTACACCTCGCCAGGGTTGTATCCGATCAGCTTTACGGCTACCGATGCAGCAGGTTGCGTGGATCAAACTCGTATAGAACTGACCGCCGATGTAGAATTTGATGTTTCAGTAGGGAATCCCTTTGTAGATGCCGGACCTGACGTCACTTTAGATTGTTCCTCAGGAGAGATTTGTGCAGACCTAAGCGCTGACTTTCTTTCTATTGGAGAAACAACCACTTATAATGTAGTGCCAATTCCTTTTGACCCACCTTTCTCTTTTAACGGCTTGGCCAATAGTTTAAATCCAGATATTGATGACGCTTGGTCAGATGTGGAAGAGCTGCCTTTTGATTTTTGTTTCTTCGGAGGAACGGAAACCCAGTTCCAAGTAGGATCCAACGGGGTGATCCGTTTTGAAGTAGACGGTTCAGACACCTCTAACGGCTGGTCCTTTGATGAGGACCTACCCAATAATGACAACCCAACCTTAGGGGAGGCAAACATTTTCACTCCAGGGCACGATATCAACCCAGCCACTAGTGATTTTGAAGAGATCGGTTATGAAGTTCTAGGAACTGCACCAAACCGTGTTTTGGTAGTGTCCTATTTTGAAGTACCTATGTTCTCTGGAAGCTGCACCGATCTGCTCGCTACGCAAATGGCAGTGCTTTATGAAACTACGAACATAATTGACGTTTACATCCTGAACAAACCAACCTGTGAGACTTGGAACGACGGGAACGCTGTTCTGGGGATCCAAAATAATGAAGGTACAGAGGCATTTGTTCCTCCAGGAAGAAATACTTCAGATTCTCCATGGACCACAGAATTTGAAGCTTGGCGCTTTATTCCAGACGGTCCCAGTGTAACCAGCATTACCTGGTTGGATGAATCTGGAGACGTGGTTGGCGATACCGCTGATATTACAGTATGCCCGGTAGGAACTCAGACCTATACCGCGCGTGTAGATTATCTTAACTGTAATGGCGAAACGGTAACTGTAGAAGACACGGTCACGGTGACTTCTAACGCTACCTTTAGCTTCAATCTTGGGGATGACATCGGGACTTGTGATACTGATCCAATTACTTTGGATGCCGACACGGGTGCTGCTGGAGTCACCTACCAATGGTTCTTAGACGATGCTCCAATTGTTGGAGCTACGGACCCAACTTACGACGCCACCACAACAGGAAGTTATCGCTGTGAGGCAACAGACGGAGATTGTACCGTTGCCGATACAGTAGTTGTGACCTTCTTTGACACTCCTATGGCCAACACGCCAACAGATCTTACTGTTTGTGACGACGATAATGATGGCTTCGCCGAATTTGATCTAACTCTGGCAGATGCTGAGATCATCGCAGGTCAACCAGACACCTTTGTGACCTATTATGTATCAGAAGCTGATGCTTTGGCAGGTGTTGCAGGTACTGAGCTGATCATGCCTTACACCAATACGGAGAATCCTCAGGTAGTATGGGCGCGAATAGAGAATTCAGGAGGCTGTTTTGATATTGTAAGCTTTACCATAACTGTATTGAACTCTCCAGAGATCAACGATCCCATTGCCAACTATGAATTGTGTGATGATGAAGTTGCCGACGGAATTACTGTGTTTGATCTGACGTTTTGGATTTCTGAAATTACTGCAGAATCCGCTGTAGATATTAGTTTCCATGAAACTGAAGCTGAAGCCGATGCAGGTACGGGAGCTATTGCAGATCCTACGGCTTATTCTAATGTTGTGAATCCGCAGCTCATTTGGGTGCGAATTGTCAATCCTACCACCGGCTGTTTTACCGTAGGTAGTTTTACGATAACTGTAAATGAGGGACCTACAACCACAGCTCCTGAGGCATATGAACTCTGTGACATGCTACCTTTTGACGGCATTGAGCCGTTTGACCTGACTTCCCGTGATGCGGAAATCACAGGCGGTGTTGCAGGCGTGACGGTTAACTACTATTTGACAGCAGCAGATGCTGCTTCTGGAGATACTTCATTAGCACTGAGCAGTCCGTATTTGAACGTTGCGAATCCACAGGATGTCTTTGCTCGCGTAGAAGACGACACCACAGGGTGTTTCAGTATTGAATCCCTGACCCTAATTGTTTTGGATGGTCCAGTGATCGCTGATCCATCTCCATTAGCGCTGTGTGACTCCAACAATCCCGGAGATGAAATTGAGGAATTTGACCTAACGCTAAAAGATAACGAAATCACTCTTGGAGATGCCAGTTTGGTAGTGACCTACCATGAAACAGAGGTAGATTCTCAAACGGGAGACAATCCGTTGAGTAGTCCGTATACCAACACTTCTAATCCGCAAACCATCTATGTGCGCGTTGTGGATCCAGCGACGGGTTGCTTTAGCCTAACTACCTTAGAACTGGAGATCATTCCATTGGTTCCTTTCAATATCCCTGAACCTGTGGTTGCTTGTGGAGACTCAGGAGGATTTGCAACCTTTGACCTAGAGGCCTTGATTGAGGTGATCACCGGAGGTGAATTGGGAATTATTGTCTCTTTCCATGCGACGGATGCCGATGCACAGAATAATGTGAATCCACTACCGCTCAGTTATACCAATACGACCAATCCAGAGATCATCTATGTTCGTGTTACAGATCCGTTGTGCTTTGCGACCTTCCCCTTGGAATTGATCGCAGAAGCATCACCAAGTCTTAATACCTTAGAGCCTATTGAGCTCTGTGCTGATGCAGGGTCTGGAACAGCTGCGTATGATCTCAATCAATTGGAAGCCTTACTCGGTATAGAGACCTCAGGACTGGAAGTCACTTATCACACTTCCAATGAAGATGCTCAAAATGGAGAGAATCCAATTGCGAGCCCTGAGACTTATCAAGCTGCAGATGGAGATACCGTATATATTCGCGCAGAGACTGCCGCCACTTGTGAAGCAATAGCTGTGGTGGAATTTGTGGTTGAAGTTTGTGAGATAGTGATTCCTCAAGGGATTTCTCCAAATGCCGATGGTTTCAATGACACTCTAGACATCAGTGGCTTGGCGCTGCATTCCAACTATGATTTGAAGATTTATGACCGCCGTGGAATATTGGTTTACAGCGGCAACGCCAGCACCAGCAATTGGGATGGAACAGCTGTCGAAGCCAATGGAGAACTGCTTCCAGTAGGAACTTACTTCTATGTATTACAGCTTAATGACGCTCCTGGCGATGGTCGTTTTGAAGACACACAACAGCTCTATAACGGCTGGATATACCTGAATTATTAAATGCGCTAAATTCGAGTTCATTTAAGAAAAACGGCTTGCTTTTTTGCAAGTCGTTTTTGTTTTATATGCCCTGAAAAAGCTGTAATTTTAAGGTTCGATTTGCGGAGAGAGTATACCTTATGAAATTCACTATTGTTTCTGATTTTAAGCCGACTGGAGATCAACCTGAAGCCATCAAAGCCTTGGCTGAAGGCATTGATACGGGAGAAAAGTACCAAACACTTTTGGGGGTTACCGGTAGTGGTAAAACCTTTACTGTGGCGAACGTAATTGAAGAAGTTCAGCGACCAACACTGGTACTGGCACACAACAAAACCTTGGCTGCGCAGTTGTACACGGAATTTAAGCAGTTCTTTCCCAACAATGCGGTGGAGTATTTTGTATCCTACTACGACTACTACCAACCCGAAGCGTATATCCCGACCAGTGGAACCTATATAGAAAAGGACCTTTCCATCAATGAAGAAATTGAGAAGCTGCGTTTGAGCGCCACCTCTTCCCTGCTCTCTGGTAGGCGCGATGTGATCGTGGTAGCTTCTGTGAGCTGTCTTTACGGTATTGGAAACCCAATCGAGTTTCAAAAGAACGTGATCAAGCTGGAGCAAGGAGAAATGATCTCCCGAACAGCCCTTTTGCACAAGTTGGTTCAAAGCTTGTACTCAAGAACGGAAGCAGAGTTCAACCACGGAAATTTTAGGATCAAAGGAGATACATTGGACGTTTATCCCAGCTATGCCGATATCGCTTTTAGAATCCATTTCTTCGGAGATGAGATTGAAGAGATCGAGGCCTTTGACCCAAGTAATAACAACCTGATTGAGCGTTACGACCGCTTGACGATCTATCCGGCCAATATGTTTGTGACCTCTCCCGATGTACTTCAGAATGCCATCCACAACATTCAAGATGATCTGGTTAAACAGGTGGATTACTTTAGAGAGATCGGCAAGCCCTTGGAAGCCAAACGCTTGGAAGAACGCACCAACTTTGATCTGGAGATGATACGCGAATTGGGCTATTGCTCTGGTATTGAAAATTATTCCCGCTATTTGGACGGCCGCGAACCCGGAACCCGTCCGTTCTGCCTGTTAGACTACTTCCCTGACGATTATTTAATGGTAGTGGATGAGAGTCACGTGTCCATTCCCCAAGTAAGTGCCATGTATGGTGGCGACCGCTCTCGTAAAGAAAACCTAGTAGAATACGGCTTTAGGTTGCCCGCAGCCATGGACAATCGTCCGTTGAAGTTTGAAGAATTTGAGGCCTTGCAGAATCAAGTGATCTATGTCAGTGCAACTCCTGCGGATTATGAATTGGGCAAATCAGAAGGAATCTATACCGAACAAATCATTCGCCCTACTGGACTGTTGGATCCGGTGATCGAGATCCGTCCGAGCTTACACCAAATTGACGATCTGATTGAAGAGATCCAACTGCGCGTAGAAAAAGACGAGCGTGTTTTGGTGACTACCCTAACCAAGCGCATGGCCGAAGAACTCACCAAATACCTCACGCGTATTCAAATACGCTGTCGTTATATTCACAGCGATGTAGACACCTTAGAACGCGTAGAGATCATGCAGGATCTGCGCATGGGTCTCTTTGATGTGCTGATTGGAGTAAACCTCTTGCGTGAAGGTTTGGATTTACCGGAGGTTTCCTTAGTAGCTATTTTAGATGCGGATAAAGAAGGATTTTTGAGATCGAATCGCTCCTTAACGCAAACCGTAGGTCGTGCAGCGCGTAATATCAACGGAAAGGCCATCATGTATGCAGACACCATTACGCGGAGTATGCAAGAAACCATCGACGGTACCAATTACCGTAGAGCGAAGCAGATCGCCTATAACGAGAAACACGGCATCACTCCAACAGCGATCAAAAAGTCCTTGGACAATGCTTTGACTAAAGAAAAGACGGAGCGTTTTACCTTTGATACTGCGGAAGAATTATTGCAAGAACGCCCAGAAGAGTACTTGACCAAGCCGCAGATTGAAAAGCGCATTCGCGATACGCGCAAGGCCATGGAAAAGGCTGCAAAAGAGCTGGATTTCATGCTCGCCGCTAAATTGCGCGATCAGATCAAACAGTATCAGAAAGAAATGGAAACCCTAGAATAATGGAGAACGCAGCAAACAGCATCCGTATCAATAAAGCTTTGAGTGAACAAGGATTTTGTTCGCGACGTCAGGCTGACGCTTTGATAGAGCAAGGTCGGGTGACCATCAATGACCGTAAAGCTGTTTTGGGAGATCGTGTCCTGCCCGATGATGAGATTCGCGTAGATGGCCAATCGGCCAACAAAAAAGAAGACGATGTCTTTATCGCCTTTAATAAACCCGTAGGCATTACGTGCACAACGGATGAAAGCATTCCTGGGAATATCATTAGTTATATCAATCACAAGGAGCGTATTTTTCACGTGGGTCGTTTGGACAAACCCAGTGAGGGGCTGATCTTTCTAACCAACAATGGAGATATCGTCAATAAAATACTGCGCGCTGGGAATCAACACGAAAAGGAATACATCGTTACTGTAGACCGCCCAATTACTGAAGAGTTCGTGAGACGCATGGCTGGAGGGATCCCAATTTTGGGAACCGTAACTAAAAAATGCAAGGTGGAACGTTTAAGCCGATTCGTCTTTAAGATCATCTTAGTGCAAGGCCGCAACAGACAGATCCGCAGAATGTGTGAATACTTGGGCTACGAAGTAACCCGTTTGCAAAGGGTCCGCATTATGAATATTACGCTAGATGGTATTCCGGAAGGTAAGTGGAGAGACCTCAGTGCTCAAGAACTTAAAGAGATCGAGGCCATGGTGAGCACCTCTTCTAAAGTCGCCGCAGCTCAAACTCCACGCAGACGCCGCAGACACTAGTCTAGTTTAATAATTTCCTGAACTCATTTAGACTGATAGTCTTTAAGCGAAAATTAGGCATTTTGGCTGTGATTGAAGAGTTTTTTGAGTTGCATAGCAGCGCTACGGAACGATAAAAACTCAAGAATCAGAGCGAAAAGGACAATTTTTTAGCAAAGAGTAGAAGGATAAAGGAGTTCCATAAAAAAGAAGTCAGACCCCAATTGCAAAGGTCTGACTTACTACAACTAACTAACCAAATTTCCTAATAGAGTCTTAGGATAACTATGAAATTGCAATTGTGCGCTTTTGAGACAGCTGCGCCTCTTTGTTCTTAGGAACAACAATGGTCAAAATACCATCGGTATAGGCTGCTGAGATCTCGTCTTGTTTTACATCTTCTGGAAGACTAAAGGCGCGACTAAAGCTTGAATGACTAAACTCCTTACGGGTGTAGCGCTCCTTTTCGTCTTTGGTTTCTGATGTGTTCTCAACTGTTGATGATATGGTTAGCACATCATCTTCAAGGTTGATATTAAAATCTTCTTTTTTAAAGCCTGGGGCCGCCAAGGACACTTGGAAATCATCTTCAGTTTCTTTTATGTTGGCTGCCGGCAGGGCGGCTCTTTGTCCTCCCCAAACATCCAAGCGATCATTCAAAAACAGATCGTCTAATAGTGATGGGAATCCAAATCGTGTATTTCTTTTTACTAAACTCATAACATGAAAAATTTATTTACGAGTAGTTTATAGCAATTTCGATTCCATTGCTACTTATACGCCATTTTGACGTGATTTGAGTAAATTTTAATGCCGAATTGACAGTTTAGTTGTAATAGGCTTGGAAAATACGCACCAATTCGTCAGCTGGAATGAGCTTGTTCTCGTACTTATCCATGCGGAGCATCACCTGATCTATGATCTCCATGCGAATCCCCATCTTGAGTCCAAAATTACGCAACGCAGCTACCTCAGCATCTTTGGTTTTGAGGTCAATATTCATCATCAACACTAACTTGTGAAAGTGCGTGATACGCCCGAGTTCCGTAACAATAGGCTTGGATTCCACAGGATTGTGAAAAAGGTCATGTACTGTCTCCTTATCAATTTCAAAGCGTTTGGCCAAGGTCATGATAAATTGATATTCCTCTTCAGAAATATGATGATCTGCCTGCGCTAAAGCAATCAAATCACTGAGTAGTCCTAATTTTTCCTCTTTCTTATCCATCTGTTGTAGTGGGGTAAAAATAGGGAAAAGCAAGGACCAAAAAAAATCCCGCAGCCAGACTGCGGGATTCTTCTTTTTTACAGTGCCTCCTCTACACTACCGTCTTCAATCGCACGGGCACTGTATATTCTGTTCCTTTCTGAGCGCTTGTCTCAAGTTTTTGATAGTTCAATCTAGACTTGATGTATGACACTACAGTATCGTTGTCTGAATCTACAGACAGTACAACCACCTCATTGTCTTTGTTGATCATGAAAGAAACCTTGGCGATCTCCTCCCCTCCAAAATCAAAGTCTGGGTTGGCTAAAAACTTCCCGATCTCTTGAGTGATCGTTACTGGGTTCTCGTTTGTTGGCTCGGTGGCCGCATTTGCAGTAGTCCCTACAAAAAACGCTAGGGCAACTACTAATAAACTTAATTTTCGCATTACTGTTCGATTTAAATTGATGTACACCTAATAGACTGCTCAAAAATTAAATAGTTACTTCTAAAGGCTTGATTTAACGACAGTTTAACGATTATTTGAACTAGTTAACATTCAAAATATGGCATAAAAAAACTCCCGAAAACCAGCGTTTACGGGAGCTTTAAGTATGTTACAAAGTTTATGCGAGTACCGCCTGAACTTTATCTGATGCTTCTTTAAATTCTACTGCAGAATGCACATCCAAACCACTATTATCGATGATTTCTTTAGCTAATTCTGCATTAGTTCCTTGTAAACGCACAATGATAGGCACTGGAATGTTACCGATATTCTTGTAGGCATCTACAATACCTTGGGCCACACGGTCACAACGTACAATACCTCCAAAAATGTTCACAAGAATCGCTTTTACATTCTCATCACGAAGAATGATCCTAAAAGCTGGTTCCACACGCTCAGCGTCTGCAGTTCCTCCAACATCCAAGAAGTTAGCTGGCTCTCCACCGGCCATCTTGATCAAATCCATAGTCGCCATGGCCAATCCAGCTCCGTTTACCATACATCCAACATTACCATCTAAATCAACATAATTTAAACCAGCAGCTTTTGCTTCTACTTCAATAGGATTCTCTTCGCGTAAATCACGCATTAATGCATAATCTTTATGTCTATACAATGCATTTTCATCTAAAGTTACTTTAGCATCAACCGCTAAAATTTTAGAATCTGAAGTTTTTAATACAGGATTAATTTCAAACATTGAAGAATCTGACTTGATGTATGCTGTATATAATGCAGATACAAATTTTGTCATTTCTTTTAAAGCAACACCAGATAACCCTAAGTTAAAGGCAATCTTACG
>NZ_JABSPU010000066.1 GCF_013214815.1 Gilvibacter sp. | reverse complement strand
TTTTGATGTTTTGAATGATGCGTCCCGGCATGGCACCGATGTAAGTCTTGCGGTGTCCGCGGATCTCTGCTTCGTCTCGCAATCCCCCTAGAGAAATACGCACGTATTCCCGCCCTAAGGCTTCTGCTACAGATTTCCCCAAAGAAGTCTTCCCAACTCCTGGAGGTCCGTGCAAACACAAAATAGGCGATTTCATGTCGTTGCGCAGCTTCAAAACCGCGAGGTATTCAATGATGCGTTTTTTTACGTCGTCTAAGCCGTAATGGTCCCGATCTAAAATGCTCTGCGCGCGTTTAAGGTCGAATTTATCTTTAGAGACCTCATTCCACGGCAACTCCAAGCACAGATCCAAATAGTTGCGCTGTATAGAGTATTCTGCAACCTGCGGATTCATGCGCTGCATTTTGGCCAATTCCTTGTCAAAATGTTCCGCAACTTTATCGTCCCATTTTTTGGTCTTCGCCTTTTCGCGCATATTGTTGATCTCCTCTTCTGTAGAGCTTCCACCCAACTCTTCTTGAATGGTTTTGATCTGTTGTTGCAAGAAGTATTCGCGTTGCTGTTGATTGAGATCGCTCTGTACCTTGTTCTGGATGTCGTTGTGCAAACTCAGGCGCATCATCTCCTCATTGAGGTACTTGAGCGTAGCCAAGGCGCGCTCTTTGAGGTTATCGATCTCCAATAGCTTTTGCTTGTCTTTGACTGGGACATTCAGGTTGGAACACACAAAGTTGATCAAAAACGAACTGCTCTCAATATTTTTTATGGCAAAGGAAGCCTCGCTCGGAATGTTTGGACTGTCTTTAATGATGTCCAAAGCCAGATCCTTAATAGATTCAATAATGGCCAAGAACTCACTATCACCTTTTTCTGGTCTGGATTCTGCAACCTCTTGTATGGTGGCCTGCATGTAGGGATCCTCTTGAACCACTTCTTTGATCTGGAAGCGCTTCTTTCCTTGAATAATGACGGTAATGTTTCCATCAGGCATTTTTAAAACGCGTAAGATGCGCGCTACGGTTCCTTGCTGGTGGATATCTGCCGCGGTTGGATCTTCTACAGATTCATCCTTTTGCGCCACCACTCCTACTACCTTACTGCCTTTATTAGCGGTATTGAGTAGCTTAATGGATTTATCGCGTCCTGCAGTAATAGGAATCACCACTCCAGGGAAAAGCACGGTGTTGCGTAAAGATAAGATGGGTAAGGCATCTGGAAGGGCCTCTTTATTCATGGCCTCTTCATCCTCCGGAGTCAATAAAGGGATCAATTCAGCTTCATCATTGAAATCGTCCAATGACAAACTGTCTATATTTACAAATCGATTCTTCGACATAGTATATTTTAAGTCATATTGTCACCCAACGGTAATGCTGAGTGTCTTTTTTTAAAGCAATTGCTGAAGGGCTTTTATTGCGCAAAGCCTGTTTACAGGGCTTTCCGAGGTTCGTCAGCGTCTAGAATAATTCAATTAATATGCCAATTCAGAAAAATTTTGTCGTAAACTGTAACATCAAAGCAGCAAGTCCTTCTTTACCATAAACAATAGTTTTTCTTGGCACTAACCCAACCAAATACTGACCAACCCATTGAAGCCCTTTTGGGTCTTTGTAGAGACGGAAACCAACTGGCGCAATTGGAGGTCTATAACCGATACCAAAAGGCCATGTACAACACGGCCGTTAGAATTGTAAAGGATTCCATGGAGGCCGAAGACGTTATGCAGGAATCTTTTATCGCTGCCTTTAACAAGCTAGATACGTTTAAGGGCGATGCCAGCTTCGGATCTTGGTTGAAGCGTATCGTGGTAAACAACAGTATTGCCAAATACAAGAAGAACAAACGTTTTACAGACCTGTCGGTAGATCAACTGCCGGAAGAAGCAGAAGAATCGAGCTCCTTAACGGAAGCTGATTATTCTCAGGTCAAAGTTGCAGCGGTCATGGAAGGCATGAACGCTTTGAAGGACAATTACAGACAGGTATTAAGTCTGCATCTTATAGAAGGATACGACCATGAAGAGATCTGTGAGATCATGAAAATTAGTTACGGCAACTGCCGCACCATGATCTCCAGAGCGAAAGAAAGTTTAAGAAAGAAGTTAAGCGTATGAACCAAAATGACAATATAGAAGCACTCTTTAAGCGCTTGGAAGGCGAATTCGACACCAAGAATTCACCTCAAGGACACAACGCTCGTTTTATGCAGCGCCTCAACAAGGAGCAGCCCATGAGCAGTGGAAAACCTAAGATCGCTTATTGGAAGATCGTTTCGGCCTTTGCAGCCGTGATCACTCTAGCCTTTTTGTTGACGGGAGTTTTCAGTCCTGCAGCGCAAGAAACCAGTGGTTTGGCCAGTGTCTCTCCAGAGATGGCTCAGACTCAGGAATTCTTCAATACTGCGATCAACACAGAGTTAGAACGCCTGAACAGTTTTGAATCCCAAGCAGCTAAACAGCTGGTCAATGACGCCATGCTTCAGATGGAAAACCTAGAACAGGAATACCTTAAACTGGTTGTTGATTTGGAAGAAAGCGGAAACGACAAACGCGTGATCCACGCGATGATCAAAAATTTTCAAAGTCGTATCGATCTGTTGCAACACGTAATTTCAACCATAGAAGGAATCGAACTAATTAATCAATCCAACACTGATGAAAGCATTATTTAAATCCCTACTGATATTCATGCTCTTGCCAACGCTAGCCGTGGCTGGAGACAACGACAAATTCAAAGGTCGTTACACCAAAGAGAAGACCTTAAATCAAGAGTATACGGTGAACGCCAATGCCGGACTACTTATTGACAATACCTACGGAAACTTAGACATAGTTACCTGGGATCAAAACAGAACGGTCATTGAGGTGACCATTAAAACCAACGGAAACAACGAGGAAAAGGTTCAAAAACGATTGGACCAGATCACGGTAGATTTTTCCGGAAACGGATCGCTAGTGACTGCCAAGACCAAGATCGGAAGTGGTGGCCGCTCCTGGAACTGGTGGAACAACAAAAACAACGGCGTTTCTATAGAGGTAAACTACGTGGTGAAAGTTCCTGTAACCAATTCCCTAGACCTGAGCAACGATTACGGAGCCATTACCCTTAATGAGAGCGACGGAAACGTTAAGATCTCCTGCGATTACGGACAGCTTAACATTGGGCGTCTGAACGCAGCAAACAATCTATTGAACTTTGACTACACCAATAATTCATCTATTGCTTATATGAAGAGTGGACGCATCAATGCAGACTACAGCGGCTTTAGCTTGGATGAAGTGGAGTATTTAGAACTCAATGCAGACTATACTAAGAGTACCATTCAAAATGTAGGCGAACTCAACTACAGCTGTGACTACGGAAAACTTAATGTAGGCGATGTAAAAACAGTGATCGGTAATGGAGATTATATCCCAGCGAGCTTTCAAACGCTTTCAGGTGATTTGAACATCAACTCCGATTACGGATCGATCAGTGTAGATCGCATGACTTCATCGGCAGGAAATGTGACCATTAAATCTTCTTACGCGGGAATCCGCTTGGGATACGACTCTGGATATAATTTTGACTTTATCGTAAACCTTTCTTACGCCAGCTTAAGCGGTAAAGACGATCTAAACGTGAGCATGGAGTCTAAAGACGGCAGCCGCAAGAGTTATCAAGGAAATCACGGTAGCGCCAATTCTGGCAACACCATCAACATACGCTCCTCTTATGGCGGAGTGACCATGAAAAAGAAATAATCATCAAAATCAAGAAACATGAAAACCACAATCAAACTATTAAGCGTGTTGTTTATCCTTTCAGCACTCCCGGCTCAAGCCCAATGGGGAAACAAAAAGGTTAAAGGAAACGGTAATGTAACTACCGAGACCGTTTCTACTGGAGACTATGACCTTGTTGCTGCTGTTGGTCCTATGGACGTTTACCTAGTAAGCGGAACAGAAGGTACCATTAGCGTGGAGGCAGACAGCAACTTCCACGAGTATATCGAAATTGAGACCAACGGCGATCAATTGGTTGTAAAGATCAAAAAGAACTACAATTTGAAGTCTAAGAATCCTATCAAAGTAACCGTTCCTTTTGAGGATCTAAGCGGAGTGAAACTTACAGGATCTGGAGATGTTATGACGCGTGATGCGATCAGCGCAGATAACTTCAATGCAGCGGTAACAGGTTCTGGAGACGTTAGCCTAGAAGTAAATGCAGACAATGCTAGCTTCAAGATCACTGGATCTGGTGATATGCGCTTGAAAGGAAGTGCGGATATGGCCAGCCTAAAAATCAGCGGTAGCGGCGACTTTGACGGAAAAATGTTCCGCATGCAGAACGCAGAGGTTTCTATTTCTGGTTCAGGAGATGCCTCAGTATTTGCAGAAGGAAATTTGAAAGCTCGTGTTAACGGCTCAGGAGATATTACTTACGGAGGCAATCCGTCTGTAGACAAGAAAGTATCAGGATCTGGATCGATCAGCGCCAGAAACTAGGTTTCATTCATCAACTAACAAAAAAGCCACGCTTATTCAGCGTGGCTTTTTTTATGTGTAAACAATTCTCTTTTACAAAGGCTTCACATCGAATTCACCATTAGTGACTTCAATGGTCGGAGCTGCAGGATCCACAAAGTTCTGTAGAATCAACTCAAAGGTTCCAATATAACGGCCATCTGCAGTAATCTCAGTAATGGTAAGGTTTCCTCCAGATTGAGATCCAAATACAACAGAAGGATCGGCTGCGTCCGGATTATAGGTCATAATCGTGGCACCAGGTGCAGGCAAACTCACAAACTCGTAAGTTCCTGGAGTTAAATCCAAGTTGAATTGTAATCCGAGTACTTGGTTGGTCGTATCGTTGATTCCAGAAATAGTCATCACGGTCTCTCCAGCTGCCTCGACAGTACTCACTAAGATGGTAGTTGCACCAAGCTCTGTTCCGTCTATATCAGCTTTGAAGATGTTATCGTCTGTTCCACCAAGATCACCCGTGTAGAATACATCGGTGAACATTCCTTCGGTTATCTCCACAAATTCTTCTACAATCTCACCGGCATCATTAAATACTTCGCGTTTTGCAGTAAAACTAAAAGTTCCGCTGGTTTGTCCTGCAGTAAGATCAAGTTCTGTGATATTTATCACTCCAGGGCTGTCCGCCTCTCCTACTGATAGGTAAGCCGATTCATCCGGGTCGTCATCATCAAAAGCTGGATCATACGCTCCTCCAACGGTAGGTCCAGTACCAAAGTTGAACGGAATCTCTCCTAAAGTTGGACTCTCTACAGTGATCAAGATCTCGTCTCCGGTTGTATTGTCACGTGCAGCAATAGCATAGGTTCCAATGGAAATTCCCGCAGACACATTTGTGCCGCTTGCAAAGAAATCCACACCGTCTACTTTAGCGCTAAAAGTTCCAGCTGTTGGATCAGGATCTGTGGTATCTCCACCTCCACCATCGGTATCTCCACCGTCCATGGTGGTATCATCGGTAACGAATTCTCCTTCTAAAGGTTCATTATCACAAGAAAAGATGCAAAGGCAAATGGCCAGAATTGGCAGTATTTTCTTAATCATAGTAGGTTCGATTTATTTGGACAAACTTAATTAATTTCTTCAGACTTGGTCGATTTAGGAACGCGCATCAGCAAAAACACGCCCACGGCAAAGAACAGAATCAGAAAAATAACCGAATTACGCATGCTGCCCGTGATCTGATCAATCACTCCATAAATCCCCATTCCAATTACAATTCCGATCTTCTCAGCCACATCGTAAAAACTAAAATACGAGGTAGTATCCTCGGTCTCTGGCAGAAATTTAGAATAGGTAGATCGCGACAAGGCTTGAATACCTCCCATCACCAATCCAACTACTCCTGCTGTAATATAAAACTCTATGGGCTCAGAAATAAAATAAGCCACTACACAAATAGCAACCCAAATGACATTGATAACCATCAGGGTTTTTATATTCCCAAAGCTTTTTGAAGCTCTCGCGGTCAGTATTGCTCCTAGAATGGCCACCAATTGAATCACTAGGATGGATACGATCAAGCCCATGGTCTTCTCAGAACTTCCGCCCCAGGCGATCTCTTGCTCCCCAAAATAAGTAGCTACCAGCATTACGGTCTGTACCGCCATAGAATACACAAAGAAGGCTCCGAGAAAGCGTTTAAGCCTTGGGTTGGTTGCCAAGGAGCGATATACGCCTCTGAGCTCTTTGTAACCGTTTCCTAGAATTTCACGATGAATCTTCCCACTGCTGGAATTACCCTTAGGCAAGTGATAAAAGGAATACTGACTAAAAACGATCCACCAGATCCCTACCATCACAAAGGACCACTTCATGGCCGCCATTTCTCCTCCTTCTGGAGCTCCAAGCACCATCACAAGATTCACAATCAACAACAGTACGCTTCCGAAGTAACCCATAGAAAATCCTTGAGCACTCAAGCGATCTTGCTGCTCCGGAAAGGCCACGTCGGGCAGATAAGAATTGTAAAAAACCAAACTGCCCCAAAATCCAATAAGGGCTAAGAAGTAGGAAGTTGCACTCAAATAAAGCGAATCCAGGTCAAAGAAATACAAAGCCATACAGGAAGCCGCTCCCAGATAACAAAAGAACTTCATGAAATTCTTTTTGTTCCCTACATAATCAGCGATCCCAGAGAGTATGGGCGTAATGATTGATACCACTAAAAACGCAGCAGCAGTCACATAAGTGATAAATGGAGTTTGCGGTATTTCAAAACCTAAAAAATTCACGCTGTCCACACCTGCGATCTCAAAGAGGGCGCCGTAGTATATAGGGAATATTGCAGAGGCGATTACCAGACTGTAAACCGAGTTAGCCCAGTCATAGAAGGCCCATGCGCGCATGAGCTTTTTACTGCCTTTAGGGAGTGCTTGTTTCAATGTATTTGATGTTTAGTTGTTGTTCGGTCAAAAAAAAGTCGCCCTTACAGGCGACTTCTAAGTTAATTATTTTTTTAAGTGGACTACACACTATTTAAAAGAGGTTACTCCAAATTTTGCGGCCTCCGCTTTTGCTTCGTCTACCCAACCCTTAATGTTGGTAATTCGCATCTCATTGCTCGGGTGAGTACTTAAGAATTCTGGTGGAGCTTGTCCATCGGAAGCTGCTGCCATACGCCTCCAAAGTTGAATAGCCTCACTAGGCTCGTAACCTGCTATAGCCATGATAGTTAGACCGATACGATCGGCTTCGGATTCGTGTTTACGACTAAAGGGCAACATCACTCCCACAGAAGTACCAATACCGTATGCTTGGTTGAATATTTGTTGGTTCTTCGGATCATTACTCAAAGCTACATTACCCGCTACCGCTCCGATGGCTTGTAATTGTCCAGCGCTCATGCGTTGTTGTCCGTGGTTGGCCAGGGCGTGGGCTACTTCGTGCCCCATGATGGCAGCAACACCGCGCTCTCCGTTAGCGATGGGCAGAATTCCTGTATAAAAGACGATTTTACCACCCGGCATACACCAGGCGTTGACTGTCTCGTCATTCACTAAATTGAATTCCCACTCGTAGTCCTTCAAGTAACCTGCGTAACCATTAGCATTTAACCAGCGTTCTGCAGCCGTAGAGATCTTTTGTCCTACATTCTGCACCATATTGGCGTCTGCTGTTCCTGTGACCACTTTGTTCTCAGATAAGAACTGGTCATACTGTTGGAAAGCCATCGGTAAGATCTGCGAATTGGGCACCAAGGCCAAGGTCTTCTTACCCGTAAAAGGATTTGTGGTACAAGCCACTAAAAGACACGCTATGGCAATATAGGTGAGTGATTTTTTAAATATCATAAGATGGTTTTTTCTAACATATAAGGTACAAAATTTATCCATTCAAAGATGCACAATCCAAATTTAGTACCAGAATAGAAGGATGGGTATTAAAATGGTATTAGACGCTTGACATAATAAATCGATAAATAACAAAAATCCCTTTGTTCTTAACTTTGGAACGACTTTTGAGTTAACCACCCCATACCCACAATTCTTAAGGATTGTGGTTCAGAAATCAAAAACGCAAAAATTAAAAACTACAACAACATGAAACGAATTGCACTACTCTTTATGCTAGCCTTACCCCTAACGATCTTTACCTCTTGTGAGGGAGATCCAGGACCTCCGGGACCTCCAGGATTGGATGGAACAAGCTTACTTGGAACCGTTTTTGAAGTCAATGCGAACTTCAACGCCAGCAACGAATTTAGAAATTTCTTTAGCTATCCAAGTACACTGCAGGTCTTTGACTCCGATGTAGTCTTGGTCTATCTTTTAGAGGAGACCACGCCAGAGGGCTTAGATGTTTGGAGTCTATGTCCGCAGACTTTCTTTACGCCTAATGGCTCGTTAGTATACAATTTTGACTACACCGCCGTAGATGTTTCAATCTATCTCTATGCTGATTTTGACCTAAACTTTGCAGGACCTGAGTTTACTCAGAATCAAATCCTAAGAGTTGCAGTTGTTCCTGCGGATTTTGGCGAAAATATCAATATCTTTGATATGGAAGCTGTAATGGATGCCCTAAACGTTTCGACAGACAGCATAGAACGATTAGAATTCGATTAAGATGTTAAAAAAAATTGCGCTATTAGCACTCTGCGCAGTCACCTTAGGCTGCAACGGTCAACAAGAAAAAGAAAAGAAGGAAGCAACGGTATACCCGGTAACTAAGACAGACGCTGAATGGCGTGCTGAATTGACAGAACTGCAATATTACGTAATGCGTCAAGCGGGAACCGAGCGCCCGTTTACCTCTCCTTTAAATAAAAACTACAAGGCAGGTACTTACGTTTGTGCAGCAACAGGTAATCCGCTGTTTAAAAGTGAAGACAAATTCGATAGTGGAACAGGCTGGCCTAGTTTTGACAGTGCCATTGAAGAAAATGTCGCTTATGATGTCGATTATAAAATTGGCTATGCAAGAACAGAAATTCACTGTGCAATGTGTGGCGCGCATTTAGGTCACGTTTTTAATGACGGCCCAAGGGAGACAACTGGGAAGCGCTATTGTATTAACGGAGCGGCTTTAAAGTTTATTCCTGCAGAGAAGCAGTAAATTAAACCTTTTACAAGATTTAGGGTCTTATAAGCGTAACCAAATTGGACACTTATGAGACCTTTTTTTATTGCCCTAATTGCCCTTTGTTTTGTCACAACCTCCTGTGCACGTCGCGTGGTGGTTTCACCTAAAAAACAAGTCACCGTAGTAAAGACTGCTCCTAGAAATCATCAAGTAGTAGTGGTCCGTGGACAACGCTACTACGCTTGGAATGGAAACCACTACAAAAAGACCCGTCAAGGCTACGTCTTGGTGCGCATTTAAAACTCATTGCAAAAGTTGGAATCGGTTTAGGTTATTTCGTAACTTTGAGGTCTTTAAAAAACACCTTTAAATAGTAGCGAAATGACGCAATACGATGTTATAGTTCTAGGAAGCGGCCCTGGTGGATATGTAACTGCCATTCGAGCTTCTCAACTCGGTTTTAAAACTGCAGTAGTAGAAAAAGAAAGCCTGGGTGGGGTTTGTTTGAACTGGGGATGTATCCCAACCAAAGCCTTGCTTAAAAGTGCGCAGGTTTTCGAATACCTAAAACATGCCGAAGATTACGGTTTGACTGTGGAGAATGCAGACAAGGACTTCGGAAAGGTTGTTGCGCGCAGTCGCTCAGTAGCCGATGGCATGAGTAAAGGAGTGCAGTTCTTAATGAAAAAGAATAAGATCGACGTTTTGGAAGGTCACGGAAAACTAAAGCCTGGTAAAAAGGTAGAGGTTAACGGAACCGAGTACAAGGCAGATCACATCATCATTGCAACTGGAGCGCGTTCTAGAGAATTAGGAAACCTTCCTCAAGATGGAAAGAAAGTGATCGGGTATCGTCAGGCGATGACCTTGGAAAAACAACCTAAGAGCATGATCGTTGTTGGATCTGGTGCTATTGGGGTTGAGTTTGCCCACTTTTACAATTCTATGGGAACTGAGGTGACCATTGTAGAATACTTGCCTAACCTTGTTCCTTTAGAGGATGAAGAAGTTTCTAAACAGTTTGAGCGTTCTTTCAAAAAAGCGGGAATCAAAGTGATGACCAATGCTTCTTTGGAAAGTGTAGATACTTCTGGTAAAGGCGTCAAAGCTACCATTAAGACTAAAAAAGGAGAAGAGATCCTTGAAGCGGATATTGTACTGTCTGCAGTTGGAATCAAATCGAATATTGAAAATATAGGCCTTGAAGATGTGGGAATCGTTACAGATCGCGATAAGATCGTGGTAAACGATTGGTACCAAACTAACATTCCAGGATACTATGCCATTGGTGATGCAGTGCCTGGTCCTGCTCTAGCCCACGTAGCCTCTGCGGAAGGAATTACTTGTGTAGAGAAGATCAAGGGAATGCACGTAGAACCGATTGATTACGGAAACATTCCTGGGTGTACCTACGCAACTCCAGAGATCGCCTCTGTAGGGATGACTGAAAAGCAGGCCAAAGAAGCTGGTTACGACATTAAAGTTGGAAAATTCCCATTCTCTGCCTCTGGTAAGGCAAGTGCTGGTGGTCACAAGGACGGTTTTGTCAAAGTGATCTTTGATGCTAAATACGGAGAATGGCTAGGCTGTCATATGATCGGTGCTGGTGTTACGGATATGATCGCAGAAGCGGTGCTTGGACGTAAGCTGGAAACCACAGGACATGAAGTATTGAAAGCCGTTCACCCACACCCTACGATGAGTGAGGCTGTGATGGAAGCTGTAGCTGATGCTTATGACGAAGTGATTCACCTGTAAGCACTTACTCAATAAATTATTTGAAAAGGACTCCAGTGGGGTCCTTTTTTTGTGGCTTGATTTAGCTTTCTGTGATTTTCTAGATTCTGAGGATTTTCTGTGGTTTCCTAAGGCTTTCTGAGGCTTTCTGAGGACTTTTTGAAACATTTTTTTGCGGGGGCTTCCAGCCCCACCCCAAATTAAATTAGGAATCAATTCGAATAAATAAAAGATTTCCTAGCAGGTATTGATGAATCTGTTGGAGTCTTTCCGTTAGTTTTACTCAACGGGATATCAGAAATGGGCAAAAATGAAGGCTTTCTAGTTGTTGCTCTTTGATTCTAGATACCGTTCCTCAACAAAAGTGTAGATAGCCTTTAGATCATTATCTGTCAAATTGGGAAAAGAGAACATGGCACCCCAATTCTCTGACCTAAGTTGCAGCGCAATAGAGTCGCCCTCTCGGGACATTTTTTGAGAATCTCGAGTGTAAGCATATAACCACTCTTGGTCTCTTCTTGTTGTAATTCCGCCAAGAGCAGGAGCTGTGGCCACTTTATCCATGCCAATATAATGGCACGCCTGACAGTTCTTTTCAAAGAGTTGTTTGCCTTTTTTGTATAAGGATGTTTGCTCTGCGATGCGAAATTGAGGGGAATAATTCTCTTGAGGTGATTTAAACGAGACTAAAACGAGACTGATTAGTCCTAAAAGCCCAAGTATAATTGAACTTTTCCAACGCATTAAAGGAAACTCTGTAAACCGAGCTCATAACTCTGCAAGCCAAAACCAATCACCACGCCTTTTGCGTGAGCAGAAATATATGATTCATGGCGAAATTCTTCACGAGCAAAGGTGTTAGAGATATGCACCTCCACCACTGGAGTCTCCACAGCGCGTACTGCATCTCCGATACCCACAGAGGTATGTGTATAGGCGCCAGCATTCAGCAAAATCCCATCCGCAGTAAATCCAACTTGTTGAATTTTGGTAATCAACTCCCCTTCTACGTTGGATTGATAATAATCAAAAACCACGTCTTGGTATTTGGCCTTGAGCTCATCCAAGAATTCTTCAAAAGACAAAGAGCCGTATACCTTGGTCTCGCGTTTACCGAGTAGGTTCAAGTTGGGTCCGTTTATAATGCAAATCTTCATAATGCTTATTTTAATATAACGACGTTTACCCCTACCGTCACACTGGACGCGTCATAATCATCGATAAGTATAGAGCGGTATGCCGCTTCAAGGCTAAGTCTATCTGAAAACCGATAGCGCAAGCGCGGGCTGTAATAAAATCCGTTTACATTCTCTACAGGTATTCCAAAATCTTGATCATTCTGGTCAAAACCATTCGCTCCAAAACCATAACCGATATCTGCTCCTACCCAAAAACGATCCGCGAACTCTATGAGCCCAGCCGCAGCAACCGTCAAATAATTCTGGTTAGGCGCATCGATGAGATCATTCGGTATGGCTACCTTGTCACCGCTCATAGCCGAGTAACCAACCTTAGGGCCAAGAGCTACTTTATCAGCAATGTTCACCCAATAACCTGCCTCAACAACAAAATTGGCAGAAACTGCAAATCGCGCATCACCAGTAGGCAAACCAAAGGCTGCCCCTACTTCTAAACCTTGTTGCCCAAAGCTTAGAGCCGTAAATAGCAGCGTAATTAAAGAACATTTAAACATTTTCATAGCAGGTGTTTTTTAAATCGACACTAAACAAATTTACAAAAAGAAAAAGCGCCCCGAAGGACGCTTAATATTTTTTGCTGCAGATGCTTTATAGGAACGAATACCCCAAAGAAAGTGTCACCACAGAGTTCTTCCCTTTGTCAAAGTCAATGGCAGGCTCATCAGGCACATCCGTTAGACCGAAGTTATAACGGCCTTCCAGACGCAATCCAAAAGGAATGTCTAAGCCCAAACCAACCACACCAGAGATGTCAAAATCATTTGTAGAAATATCATTAATGACCTCCCCAACTGCCGTTTGAGTGTCGTCATCAATCAAAACCCCGAACTGCGGTCCTAATTGAATATTCAACCCTCCAGCGACGTAGTATTTCAATACCATTGGGATGTTAATATAATCCAAGTTAAAAGATCCAAGGTCAAACTCCGCACCTTGTTGCGAGTAGAGCGCGTCTACTTGAATTCCAATTTTGTCACTCAATTTGGCACCAACGAACAATCCTCCAACAAAACCTGTTCTGTTGTCAAGTCCTGTTGCATCCGAAATGGTGGCAAAGTTTACCCCAGCTTTTACCCCGAAGTCTAATCCTTGAGCCTGAGTGGACATACTAAAGAGTCCAATCAAAGCCACTAAAAGAAGTTTTTTCATGTCTGTCTGTTTTCGTTTTTTGAATTATATTGAAGTGTTATGCACTTCATCCATAAAGATAACGAAGTCTTTTGGGGTTTATTAGATAATTCGTGGATTTCTTAGCATCTTTAGGGTGCTAACAAGCACTGCGGAATGAACTGGAACAGCGCCCTTAAAGATTACGCCACCTACCTCAGAATTGAGCGTGGGCTCTCTGACAACACCATCCAAAATTACACTTTGGATGTACAGAAACTTGTGGGTTGGTTAACAGACAATTCCTGTGAAGAGGGGCCTGTAAACATTGGTCAAGAGCGGATTCAAGAATTCATTTATGCTATTGCCAAAGAAGTGAATCCACGAACGCAAAGCCGTATTATCTCTGGTCTCAAAGGTTTTTTCAATTACCTCATCTTTGAAAAGTATAGAGCAGATAACCCTTTGGAATTGTTGGAAGCACCAAAAATTGGTCGCAAACTTCCCGATACGCTTTCTGTAGAAGAAGTAGATCAATTGCTGATGGCAGTTGATCTGAGTCATCCGCAAGGAACCCGTAATCGCGCCATGCTGGAAACCCTTTACGGCAGTGGATTGCGCGTGACCGAATTGGTAGAACTTAAACTCTCTGACCTCTTTTTTGAAGAGGGAGTCATTAAAGTCACGGGTAAGGGTAACAAACAGCGCTTTGTACCAGTGAGTCAAGCTTCCGTTAAATATATTGATCTCTATCGCACGACAGAACGCGTGCAGCTCGCCATAAATCCGGGGCATGAAGATACTTTGTTTCTAAACAGACGCGGAAAAGGCCTCACCCGAGCCATGATCTTTACCTTGGTGAAGCGTTTGGCTGAAACAGCTGGTGTACAGAAGAGTATTTCCCCTCACACCTTTAGACATTCCTTTGCCACACATCTACTAGAAAATGGCGCAGATCTTAGAGCTATTCAGCAAATGTTAGGTCATGAAAGTATAACGACTACAGAGGTGTATATGCACGTAGACCGCTCGCATTTGACCGAAATAATCCGTAAATTTCATCCTAGAAGTAAACAGCTATGAAAACACTAAAATTTAGAGACAACACAAGTATCCCAGCCTTGGGATTAGGAACCTGGAAATCAAGTCCTGAAGTCGCTAAAAAGGCCATCATTGACGCCATTGAACTGGGGTACCGTCATATTGATTGCGCTGCAATATATCAGAACGAGGAGGTAATTGGAGAAGCTTTTCAGGAAGCTTTTGACCGCTGAT
>NZ_JABSPU010000065.1 GCF_013214815.1 Gilvibacter sp. | reverse complement strand
TTGCGTGTCGGGCTTACCTATATGGGATATAGCGGGTATTACAATCCCTTGACGGGAGAGGCACAGGTCAATCGACTCATTAAATCCTATAAATTTCCGGTTGTAGCCTGCCATGAAGAAGCACATCAAATGGGTTATGCCGCAGAGAACGAAGCCAATTTTATCGCTGCGCTAGCCACCATTCACAATCCGGACACTTACATTAGATATACCGGTTATATTTTTATGCTCCGTTACTGCATCAATGAGATCGCGCGCAGGGATGAAGCTGTTTACAGGGAAATGCTGACCACCATCAATCCTGGGATTTTAAAGGGCTATAAAGAGATGCGCGATTTTTGGGCCAGCTACAATAACCCTTTTGAGGATCTATCCAAAGCCTTTTGGGACAACTTCTTAAAAGCCAATAATCAGGAAAAAGGAATAATGAGCTACAGTTATATGGTTGCCTTGGTGGTTAATTATTTTGAACAACATCCACTTCAACCTTGATTTAACAGGCTGTTAAAGATTTGTTAGAGCCAAGGATGTCGCCAAATACCCTTAGTATCTTTAAAGGGTAAACCAACCTTTTTTAGTCAAAACGTGAAAATCCTCGAAGCTAGGTTCATAGAGGACCATCGCTCTTTGCGTTCATTTTCGGATGATTCACTGGCCTGCGTTTTGAACTCAAAAAATCAAATTCAATTTTATGAAATTCAGATTACTGCTGCTATGCTGCCTCTTTCTGGGCGGGCAATTAGCAGCTCAGGACTATTTTCCTGACAATGACGGTGTCAAAGAACAAAACACCAACTACACGGCTTTTACAGGTGCTACTATTTATGTTACGCCCACTAAAATTTTACAGAATGCAACTTTGGTGATTAGAAACGGGAAAGTAGTTTCTGTGGGAACGAATGTAACCGTGCCGCAAAACAGCATCATTGTAGATGCCAGCGGAACCACAATTTATCCTTCTTTTATCGATCCTTATACGGAGTTTGGAGTGAAAAAAGCCAAACGCGCCCAAGGCGGAGGCCGCTCTCCGCAGTACAATCCAAGCCGAGCTGGGTTCTATTGGAATGACCACATCATGCCAGAGTACAACGCGATAGCGGATTTTAAGTTCGACAATAAAGCGGCTGCTACGATGCGTAAAGCTGGTTTTGGAGTTGTGGGTGCACACCGCAATGATGGTATTGCTCAAGGTACTGGTGTCTTAGTAGCGCTAAACAGCAAGGGTGATGATGCCGATCGCGTGTTGAACACGGCGGCGGGTCAATACTTTTCCTTTGACCGCTCTGTGGCTTCAAGACAGTCCTACCCCACTTCCTTAATGGGAGCTATGGCTTTATTGCGCCAGATGTATTACGATATGAGTTGGTACGAGGCAGGTAACAGCAACACCACCGACCGATCTTTAGAAGCCTTAATAGAGAAAAAAGGCATGTACGCGGTTTTTAATGCTGGAGACAAAGGCAATGATCTAAGAGCTGACAAGGTTGGAGATCAATTTGGAATTCAGTATGTAATTGTAGGCGGAGGTGATGAGTACGAGGCCATTGCCGATATCAAAGCCACTAATGCCACTTATATCTTACCGATCAACTTCCCGGATGCTTATGATGTATCCAACCCGTATCAAGCAGATTATGTAACGCTTGCTGATATGCGTAATTGGAACCAAGCTCCTGCCAATCCAAAGATCATGGCAGACAACGGAGTTCCTTTTGCCTTTACGACTTACGATCTTAAATCGGCTGCGGACTTCAAAGGCAAGCTGATGAAAGCGATCAAATACGGTCTGGACAAGACTACTGCCCTTGAGGCCTTGACCACTGTTCCAGCACGAATCATTGGAATGAGTGAAACACTCGGGAATTTGAACCCTGGTGCGCAAGCGAACTTTTTGATCACCTCTGGAGACATCTTTGAAAGCAGTACCACCCTCTATGAAAATTGGGTTCAAGGAACAAAGAATGTGATCAATGATCGTAGCGTAAAGGATATAAGAGGAACCTACACCCTTATGGTTGGAGGTAAATCTTATGACATGACCCTTAGCGGCGACGCGGGGAAACCTAAGATCGAGATCAAGCAAGGAGACACTAAATTCCCTGCTAAGTTGACCTATAATGACAATTGGGTGATCCTTTCCATGACCGATGAAGGAAACAACGATATTTACAGAATGACGGCAGCAGTCGTAAGCTCTTCTGATAATCTCAGCGGAAGACTGGTACTACCCAATGGACGCGAGACCAGTTTTAATGCCAACAAGACTGCAGGCCCTGAAGAAGCGGAAAAGAAAGCTTCTGGTGATGCTGACGAGGCACCAACAATGGTAGACATCACCTATCCGAATATCGGATATGGCTATTCTTCAGTACCACAATCTCAAAACATTTTGTTTAAAAATGCCACGGTGTGGACAGGTGAAGCTGACGGAATTCTTATGAATACGGACGTTTTGGTTCGCGACGGCAAGATTGTAGCCATTGGTGAAAATCTCAGCGCCAGAGGTGCTAAAGTGATCGACGCCACAGGCAAACACCTCACGGCGGGTATTATTGACGAGCACTCGCATATTGCAGCATTAGCCATCAATGAAGCGGGACACAACAGTTCCGCAGAAGTAACTATTGAAGACGTAGTGGATCCTGAGGATATTGACATCTACCGCAACTTGGCGGGTGGGGTTACTTCCATTCAGATCCTACACGGTTCTGCCAACCCGATTGGTGGACGCTCTGCGATCATCAAACTGAAATGGGGAGAAAGCGCAGACAATATGATCTACAACAATACGCCTAAGTTCATCAAATTTGCTTTGGGTGAAAATGTAAAACAATCCAACTGGCAAAGCTACAGCCGCTTCCCACAGACCCGTATGGGTGTGGAACAGCTGTATATGAATTACTTCAGCAGAGCCAAGGAATACGATGCAAAAAAGAAAAGCGGCGCCAATATTCGCTATGATGAAGAACTTGAAGTCTTAGCGCAGATCCTCAATGGTGAGCGTTTTATCTCTTGTCACTCTTACGTTCAAAGCGAGATCAATATGCTCATGAAGGTGGCAGAAAAATTCAACTTTAGAGTGAACACTTTTACCCACATCTTGGAGGGTTATAAGGTTGCCGATAAAATGGCCGAACACGGTGTTGGAGGTTCTACCTTTAGCGATTGGTGGGCCTATAAATACGAGGTGAATGATGCCATTCCTTACAATGCGGCCATCATGGCACGTGAGGGTGTTGTAGTTGCTATTAATAGTGATGACGGTGAAATGTCACGTCGTTTGAATCAGGAAGCTGCTAAGACGGTTAAATACGGTGGTATGAGTGAAGAAGAAGCTTGGAAGATGGTAACACTGAATCCGGCTAAACTGCTACACATTGACGATCGTGTGGGAAGTATCAAAGTGGGTAAAGATGCGGATCTTGTACTATGGACCGACAATCCACTTTCTGTTTACGCCAGAGCAGAGCAAACCTATATTGAAGGAGCCTTGTTCTTTGACTTAGAAAAAGACGGAGCCATGCGCAGCGCAATTCAGCAGGAGCGCAATACGCTTATCAAAATGATGCTCGATGACAAGGGAGGCAAGAACGGAAACAAACGCAGACCGGGAAGTCGTCCAAAGCAACGATTTACATGTGAAACCATTTAATATCAGGAAAAGATGAAAAATTTATTCAAATTTATTTTAGCCCTTGCCCTGATTGTTTCAGGGAATATTTACGCCCAACAAACTCCAGGTGATGCTCAAAGCGGAGCTATTTCAATTACTGGAGCGACTGCACATATCGGTGACGGAACGGTCATTGAGAATACCACTATAGTTTTTGATAACGGAGTCATTACTGCTCTAGGAGACAGTTCAACGCCTACGCAAGGAACTGTCATCAATGCTAACGGCAAGCACCTTTATCCCGGGATCATTGCACCAGCAAAATCTTTGGGATTGGTAGAAGTTAACGCCGTTCGTGCCAGTGATGACCAAGACGAATTGGGAGAGTTCATTCCGCACATCCGCAGTTTAATTGCTTACAATGCAGAATCTAAAGTAGTAGAGTCTATGCGTCCGAACGGTGTATTGATTGGACAGACTACACCTCAAGGAGGCCGAATTTCCGGAACCTCCTCCATAGTGCAATTTGACGCATGGAACTGGGAAGATGCTGCCATTAAAGAAGACGACGGAATTCACCTAAACTGGCCACGTAGTTTTAGACGCGGACGCTGGTGGGTAGGAGAACCTCGCGGATTCCAACCCAATAAGAACTACGCCGAGCAGGTTGGTGAAATTGCTAGCTTTATGAATAATGCCAAAGTATACGGCGACGGAAGTAATTCAGAACGCAATTTGGCCTTTGAAGCTACAGTTCCTTTGTTTAGTGGCGGAAAAACACTTTATATCTATGCCGATGGTGAGAAAGAGATCATCGACGCCGTGAATTGGGCGCGGGACAATGGGATTAAAAAATATGTCATTGTAGGCGGCTATCAAGCTTGGAAGATCACCGACTTTTTAAAGCGCAATAACGTACCGGTCTTGGTAAGCCAAACACACGCTTTGCCAAATTTCCAAGACGACGATTACGACTTGCCCTACAAGTTGCCAAAGCTCTTGGATGATGCGGGAGTTTTAGTAGGTATTCAAAATGCAGATATGTCTAACTTCCAAACGCGCAACATGGCATTCTATGCCGGACAGGTTGTGGGACAAGGCATGGACAAAGAACGCGCCTTGCAGCTCATTACAGGAAACAACGCAAAGATCCTAGGTATTGATGATATGTATGGAACATTAGCCGTAGGAAAGAGCGCCACGCTTTTTGTTTCTGAAGGCGATGCTTTAGACATGCGTACCAATATTTTGACCCATGTTTTTATCGATGGGCGCAACGTTTCCTTGGAAACACACCAAACAGAACTTTGGAAGCGCTACAGCAACAAATACGGTCAAAACTAGTCGTATAAAAACCCTATCTTCGAGAACCGTCAACAACGACGGTTCTCTTTTTTTTGAAACCGATATGAACAGAATCTTTCTTCTACTTACCGTTTTATTCATTAGCCCAAATCTCACTAAGGCTCAGGTTGATGAGGATCAGCTTGGAGCTTGGTATATGTACTTTTGGACAGCAGATCTGGAGAATTCCCGCTGGGGATTCCAAGGCGATATCCAATACCGTAATTGGGACGTCATTGGCGATCTGGAGCAACTTTTATTGCGTGGCGCGGTTACCTATCGCCCTAAAGATACCAACGTTAAACTCGCTTTAGGATATGCCAATATCACTACAGGAGCCTTTGGTGATGATGACAGCACAGTCAATGAAAGTCGTATTTATCAAGAAGCTTTAATGCCTCAAAAAGTAGGCGGTCGATTGTACTTCACGCATCGGTTTAGATACGAACAGCGTTTTAATGAAGGACAAGATTTTAGAACCCGATTCCGTTATGGGCTCTTTTTAAACATTCCATTAAGCGGAAAAGAGATAGTCGCTAAAACCTGGTATTTAGGATTCTATAATGAACTCTTCATCAATGGCGAACGCAATATTGGAGATGGTAGGCGTGTGAGCACCTTTGACCGTAACCGTTTCTTTGGCTCTTTAGGATATGCGATAAAATCTAACTTAAAAGTTCAGGTGGGCGCCATGCGTCAGATCACCAACAGTGTAGATAAAACCCAATTGCAATTGGGCGTGTTTCACAGCTTTTAATTAGCAAAAAACAGAAACGCATCCGGGGAAAACAATAGCCACATTGCTAATGGCCCCTACCAGACGCATGCTACTTGGAGAATCTGATGAAGGATATGTTTCATGAGCCAGTACGCTAAAGGTCGCCGAGACAAATCCGTCTTCTAGGTCGGCCCATTGATTTTGATATTCAAACTCTTGGATATCCACCCGCCCTACACTTCCGAGGTCTGGAACTGTAGCGAAGACCTCTTGAAATTCTCCAGCCGCATCAATACGCGCTACAGAGACGCGAACTCCAAACACTCTTGGCGAAGGGCCAAAACAAGATTCCCAAGGATAAATGCTTAAATCAAAAGGCCCGGGAAAAGCGTCTACAACAAAGAGATTGAAGATTAATTTACTTCCATCAGGATAAGACTTTTCTCCGTTAACTTGAAGCAATAAAGGCATACCACATTGGGGTACATTCTCTCCTAAAACCTCGTCGCCTTCAAAAATGATCAATTCCCCATCGATCAGTACACCAATTTGACCATCGGACAAGTCAGGGATGGTTTCTGCTTCAACTTCAAGGGTTTCAGTGCCATCAAAAAGAGTAGCTTCTTCCAGCTCTTCAATTTGACCGTTATCACAAGAAAACAGGATAAAAAACAGATATAAAAAGGAAAACCGTTTCACCTTTTTAAATTACAAATAAATACTGAATATCAACAGCTTAGACTCAAAGCTTAACAAGAAGCAGAAGGACAGGCGTATTGAATGGGGATCTCCGTAAAGGATCCTCTAAATTCCAAAACCTCATCAGAGCTGCCAATAGGCGTAGTAACCAAGCCACCATTAACGGTGAAAGTTCCGCTTACATAGTCTGGAGTTGAATCGTCAAAATTGAGCTCAAAGTCGGTCACGACAAGCTCTCCCAAACCGTTGTAAGAGTTCTACGAACTGTACTGCACCAATTCCCCGTCATCACCCGCTGCCTGATAGGATAAAAGTACACGTACATCCATGCAAGGATCAGGTCGTGATGCTTCATAATTTCCTAAGGTATAGCCAGTAAAATCTAGATTGGTAATACGAATACGAATGGAAACAGAAGAACCGTCTGGATTGATATTTTCTGCGAGCATGGTCACCAAACAACCTTCATTGCCAGCGCCTTCTACGCGATCGCTTAAAACCAACAAAGAACCGTCTGCTTCTACGGCCATGGTACCGGGTGCGGCCTCTGGGATGAGACTCAGATCATCATCCATAGGATCCTCGGTGACATCACAGGTAGTGGCAGTTAAAAGGGCGAAAAGCGGAAGTAATAGAAGTTTTTTCATAGCATATAAATTAACAAATTCCTCCAGTATCACAGATATTGTCTATAATTGGGATCTCGCAAAAAGAACCTCGAATTGTTACGGTTTCTGGAGCGGCTCCTGTTTCATCAAAGAAGACACCTGCCGTAAATTCAAATTGTCCCGAAATAAAATCGGGCAGATCATCCTCAAAATTGAGTTCTAGTTCTGTGATCTCTAAATATCCTTCTCCTCCATAAACTGGCCTTGAACTATAGCCAAATTGAGATTCCAAACCTCCATCAGCATCAGTATCGAGTAGATATTGCCACACAATTCTTGTAAACTCGCAAAACTCATCGGAAATACCTGTTTCTTCCAAAATATAAGTACCTACAGCCGGGGCAGATATTACCATACTGACAAAGCGATTCTCAACTCCCGGCCCTTCATTATTCGCATTCAAAATCATTCTGCATGTTGTGGATTGAGAAACAATGCCGCTGGTAAAATCACTGTAGACTGATAATATACCATCGATCTCAACGGCCATAGAACCACAAGCCACATCTGGAAACAATAAGCTGTCTGCTTCTGCGTCTGTAACTGCATCATCAGATTCACACATAAAAGCAGTAAACACAAATAGTAATGGAAGGAAGAATAGTTTTTTCATAAGCTTTTATTAAAGATATGGAGCAGTTCCAAGACTACACCCAATCGGAATTAAATTAAAACTACCGCGAATATCTAATGGCATAACGCCAGGGCCTTCATCGGGAATTGCGCGATGCATTACTGCCTCAAAAGTAGCCGTAAATTGCCCTGGTGGAATGTCTGGAAATAAACTGCAATCCGGAGACTCCATAAGGGTCACATCCAAATAACCACTTCCCTCTAAAGAAGGATCGGCGTGATAAAATTCATTGGTAGTTCCATCAGCACTGTTGTACCACATACGCAGTCGCAATCCAAATTCTCTATCTGTAGTTGTTGATTCACACCATACCCAAAAGTTCTCCTCTTGATCAAATACATCTACTGTTGGATCTACCAAAAGCACTTCAAAAACCACATTGGAAAAATCGGGATTTGTGAGCACTCCAAACACCTTTAGCAAATCTGGATCACCGCATTGGCTACCAATATTTCCCAATACATTTACCGCAGGGAACACAATGATAGATTCTTCTATTTGTATGGCGATTTGACCCGGAGCTGCATCTGGAAATAAACTAGACTCTTCAAAGACCACCGGTTCATCTGATTCACAGAGAAAAGCCGTGAATAAAAAGAAAATGGAGAGGTAATAGAGTATCCTCATAACAAGCTGCTTTCTTAATAGACTGCAACTTGTAAAAAGGTTGCGTGAAAAATTAACGTGGCACTACTTCTGCCCCTTCTGGCTTGGTGAAAAGTGAACCGTCTAATTGGGTTTCTGTAATGTTGACCTTTTCAAAGCTAACATCGCTTCTGGGTGCTGTAGGCTGGCCATCTTCTACTGTATACCAGGTCAAAGTTTTAGGTAAAACTAAGCCGTTGACCTCTTGCCATTCGGAATATTTGATGAAGGAGAAATTGTCTTTCTTTTCATTGTCGCGGTAGGTGACTGTATAGGCCAACCAGGCCATTTGTCCGGTCTCCGGATCGCGATAAATGATGTATTCATCTTTAGGAGAATCTCCCACACCATCATTATAAGAAATAAGTGTGCCTGGGTATTTTTTACCTTCAAACTCGAGCGGTTCCGCCAGCTGCTGATAATTCACACCCGGATCGGCCACAATAAACGGCATGGCATAGAAATAAAAATACAGGTTGTGATAAAAACGGGCATTGCCTTTATATGCGGTAGAGTCTTGATCTAACCAAACATCTGTACCGTCATAACCGATCACCCAGTCTTTGTGTTCAATACGAGCACGTCTGCTCTTAAGATCCGTAGAATGCTTTTCCACCCCACTCGGTTTTGGGATCTCAAAACTAAGGTTGTTCATCTTGTCCCACTGCGCAATACCGCCGTGCGCCTCAAAAACAGGCCCGATGCTTTTGGGAAACATTCGCGGAGCTGCCTCTGCGATTTCCTGTTGTGCCGGGGTTTCTGTTTGATCTTTGTCGTTGGATTGAGTGGTGTTGTTGCAAGCCACTAATGCTAAAGCAGCGAGTCCGAGTAGTAATGGTTTCATAGGGTTGGTTTATCTTTACAAGATATTAAATTTGTGCTTTAGTCTGCAGATGATCAAATTCATTACAAGTTCACAGAACGCTTTTATAAAATCGTTAATTCCGCTTCGGGACAAATCGCGTACGCGGCGTCAAAGCGGAAGCTTTTTTATTGAGGGCCAAAGGGAGATCGGCATTGCGCTAAAGCACAACTATGAATTAAAACAGTTGCTCCTCTGTCCCGAGCTGCTTGATGAATCCATCCTTGAGCATTGGAACGCTACAGCCGATTCGGAGATTATTCATATCAATCGTGAAGTTTACGCCAAATTGGCCTTAAGAGATTCCACAGAAGGAGTCCTGGCAGTGGCCTCGGCCAAATCTCACGATTTGGAGGCGCTGAGCCTCACAAGCCAAGCTCCGCTTGTGCTTGTGGCCGAGGCCCCTGAAAAACCGGGAAACATCGGCGCTTTGCTGAGAACTGCTGATGCTGCGAATTTGGACGCTGTGATTATTGCTAATCCCAGAACCGATCTTTACAACCCAAACATCATAAGATCAAGCGTGGGTTGTCTGTTCTCCAATCAAGTAGCGACAGGAACTACCGAGGAAGTACTGGCCTATTTAAAAGAAAATAATATTCGTTCTTACGCCGCTTGTTTAGAAGGAGCGCAAGCTTACCACGAGCAGAATTACCAAGAGCCAACTGCTTTGGTAGTAGGTACAGAGGCTGATGGCTTGAGCGATCTTTGGCTCGAGCTAGCTGATGCGCGTATTAAGATCCCCATGCAAGGAAGCATTGATTCTATGAATGTTTCCGTGGCCGCGGGAATCCTAATTTTTGAGGCCAAACGTCAACGCAATTTTAAAGGCTGATGGATCCGAAGACCTTATTTATACTCATTATTGGATTGTTAGTGGTCAATTATCTTTTTGACTTGCTTTTGGGCTATCTCAACGCCAAAAGATTTGGGAATAAACCTCCCTCTGCTTTAGCCGATCTGTACGACCCTGAGCAGTATCAAAAGTCTCAAGAATACAAAAGAATCACCTACCGTTTTGGTTTATTAAGTGGCGGAGTTTCCTTTGCAGCAACATTGATCTTCTTTTTAGTGGACGGCTTTGCTTGGGTAGATGCCCTTGCGCGCTCATGGAGTGATCATCAGATCGTTGTAGCCTTACTTTTCTTTGGAATCATCTTAGCAGCGAGCAGTATACTATCACTCCCCTTCTCCTATTACCGAACCTTTGTCATTGAGGAGCGCTTTGGCTTCAATAAAACAACCCTTAAGACCTTTGTTTTAGATAAGATCAAAGGAGCGATTATTGGCGCCTTGATTGGCGGCGGACTTTTAGCGCTTCTGATTTGGATCTACCAACAAACCGGAGCTAATTTTTGGTGGTATGCCTGGGCGGTGATTACCGGTTTTTCTGTGCTGATGAACTTCTTCTACACCCGTCTCATTGTACCGCTATTTAATAAGCAAACCCCTTTGGAAGAAGGGCCTTTAAAAGACCGACTGGAAGCCTATGCACAGACGGTTGGCTTTACCCTTTCTAAAATAATGGTCATTGACGGTTCCAAGCGCAGTACTCGGGCCAATGCTTATTTTTCGGGCTTTGGACGCCAAAAACAGGTTACCCTTTACGATACTCTTATCGATGATTTAGAGGAAGATGAAGTTGTTGCTGTATTGGCTCATGAGATTGGTCATTATAAATGCAATCACATTCCCATCAATTTGGTTTTAGGGATCGCAACCACAGGCCTGACCCTTTTTATATTCTCCCTTTTGATAGACAACCCTTTGTTGTCTGAAGCCTTGGGCGTAGGGCAACCCTCTTTTCATTTGGGACTGATTGCCTTTGGTATTTTGTATTCGCCCCTTTCTGAGATCACTGGCTTATTTATGAATTACCTATCACGTGTATTTGAGTTTCAGGCGGATGCCTATGCCGTCAAGACCTTCAAAGCTATACCGCTAGTCAATGGCTTGAAAAAATTGGCTAAAAAGAACCTGAGTAACCTCAGCCCACACCCGGCTTATGTCTTTGTTCATTACTCTCATCCCCCACTGGATCAACGTATTAGTGCGATGCTGAATCCACAATAAAACCTGCCTAAAGACTGACAAGCTTACAGTCAATGCCAATGGGCATGGAAATTGTTGTGTATTGTAGTACGAAATTGTACTTTTAAGTAATGACTGAGCAGTTTATAGAAGAAGAAAACAAGCAGATCGCCAAGCAGTACAAAGAGCTGCTGCGTATCAGTTATCAGACCTTGAGCAAGGAAGATAAAAAACTGATTCGTGACGCCTTTGATATTGCTGTGGATGCGCATAAAGATCAGCGCAGAAAATCTGGCGAAGCTTATATTTTCCATCCGATCGCTGTGGCTAAAATTGTAGCCTCAGAAATTGGCCTGGATGCGACTTCTATTGCCGCTGCCCTACTCCACGATGTGGTTGAAGACACCGACTACACCCTGGGAGACCTGGAACAAATGTTTGGAGAGACCGTAGCCCGCATTGTGGACGGACTCACTAAGATCTCCAACCTAAAGAGCGAGAAAGACGTATCCTTGCAAGCGGAAAACTTCCGCAAGATGTTGCTCACCTTGAATGAGGACGTTCGAGTGATCATCATCAAGATCGCAGACCGTTTGCACAATATGCAGACCATGGAAAGCATGCCTGCGCACAAACAGGTCAAGATCGCTTCAGAGACGCTGTATATCTATGCGCCACTTGCGCACAGGATTGGGCTCTACAACATCAAAACAGAACTGGAAGACCTCGGACTCAAATATACCGAGCCAGAAGTCTATCAAGACATTTACGATAAAATTGAGGACAGCAAAGAAGAGCAAAACGCTTACATCCGCGAGTTCTCCAAAGTGATTGAAACCTCCTTGGATGAGGAAAAACTCAATTACAATATCAAAGGTCGGCCAAAATCGATTTTCTCCATCCGCAGAAAAATGCTCAAGCAAAACGTCACCTTTGACGAGGTTTACGACAAGTTTGCAGTACGGATCATTTACCGATCGGATGCTGAGAATGAAAAATTCATCGCTTGGAAGATCTATTCCATAGTGACAGATCACTTTAGACCAAACCCAACGCGTTTGCGAGATTGGATCTCATCTCCTAAATCCACAGGTTATGAGGCTTTACACATTACGGTAATGGGACCAAAAGGCCGTTGGGTAGAGGTTCAAATACGTTCCGAACGTATGAACGAGATCGCGGAGAAAGGTTATGCGGCCCATTACAAATACAAGAATAAGGAGCAAGAAGACCAAGGTTTAGATGCTTGGTTGAACAAACTTCAGGACACTTTAGAGAATTCGGAGATCAATGCAGTAGATTTTGTTGCCGATTTCAAACTGAACCTCTACGCCAAAGAGATCTTTGTATTTACTCCTCAGGGAGATTTAAAGTCTTTACCAAAAGGTGCAACACCCCTGGATTTTGCTTTCTCCATTCACACAGAAGTGGGTATGCGGACTCGAGGAACCAAAGTGAATGGAAAACTGGTTCCGCTGAGTCACGAGCTCAAAAGCGGGGACCAAGTAGAGATCTTGACCTCAGACAAAGCAAAACCTTCTGCGAGTTGGTTGGATTACGTCACTACGGGACGGGCGCGATCTAAGATCAAATCGTCATTAAAAGAAGAGGTTAAAGAAATTGCCGCAGAAGGAAAAGTGGTTCTGGCCAGAAAGCTCAAGTCTTTAAAGATCGCTTTGGACGAAAAGACGGTCAATCAGCTGGTAGTATTTTTCAAACTGCAGACCAGTTTGGATTTGTTCTATCGAGTGGGCTCAGGAATCATTGACAATAAAATGCTCAAGGATTTTGCGGCATCTCGCAACAATGCCTTGATCAGCTTCTTTAAGAATCGCATTCGCAAGCCACAGGAAAAGGAGAACATCAACAAAGATGAGATCTCTGTCAATTACGATCAGTTAGTATTTGGGAAGGACGAGCAAAAACTGGACTTCACCATGGCCAACTGTTGTAACCCGATACCCGGAGATCCGGTATTTGGTTTTACTACGGTCAACGATGGAATAAAAGTCCACAAAAAGAATTGCCCGAACGCCATTCAGATGCAGAGCAACTACAGCTACCGTATCTTACCGGCTAAATGGATCGATTCCAGCCAACAAGACTTTAGTGTGGATCTGGAGATCACCGGAATTGACAATATCGGTCTGGTCAACGAGGTGACCAAGGTAATCTCTAACAATATGCACATCAATATGCGATCCATCAATTTTAGCAGTAATGACGGCATATTTACGGGCTTGATCACAGTAGTGGTTAAAAACAAGACCATCCTTAATAATTTGGTTAATAACATCAAGAAAATTAACGGAATTGATAAAGTCTCAAGACTGTAAAAAAACGTAACTTTGCCCTTTATTATGAGTGGGAAAACGGCCAATAGCAACCAAGCGATAGTAAAGAATGTTTTTACCGGTTACCTGGAAGAAAAGGGACACCGCAAAACTCCGGAACGCTTCGCTATTCTTCAGGAGATCTATGACAGTGACGAGCACTTCGACATAGAATCGCTCTACATCAAAATGAAGAATAAAAAATACCGCGTTAGCCGTGCCACTTTGTACAACACTATTGAATTGCTGTTGGAGTGCGGCTTGGTGCGTAAACATCAGTTTGGGCAAAATCAGGCACATTACGAAAAGTCCTATTTTGACAGACAACACGACCACGTGATCCTTGAGGATGGCGAGGTTATTGAATTCTGCGATCCCCGCATCCAATCGATCAAAAAAACCATCGAAGAGATCTTCGACATCGAGATCACCAAACACTCACTCTACTTTTACGGCAATCGAAAAACAACCGACTAAATAAGCTTATATGGCAGTAGATTTGCTTCTAGGACTCCAATGGGGAGATGAAGGAAAAGGAAAAATCGTTGATGTACTTACCCAGAATTACGACATAATTGCACGCTTCCAAGGAGGTCCAAACGCCGGGCACACCTTAGAATTTGACGGCATTAAACACGTTTTACACACCATTCCCAGTGGAATTTTCCACGAGAATGCTGTAAACGTAGTCGGGAACGGAGTGGTTATCGATCCTGTGATCTTTAAGCGCGAATTGGATAATTTGCAACAGTTCAACATCGACATCAAGTCCAGACTGCTTATTTCACGTAAGGCGCACCTTATTCTACCAACTCACCGTTTATTGGACGCAGCCAGTGAAGCTTCAAAAGGTAAAGCCAAGATCGGATCGACCTTAAAAGG
>NZ_JABSPU010000064.1 GCF_013214815.1 Gilvibacter sp. | reverse complement strand
CACAACGATCTCTTTATCCAATCGGTCTAGGTGCGCTTTTGTGAGTCCATATTGCAAACTGTATTCCCGACTTGATGGGAAATAAGAGCTGTCCATACGCTCATTTTGAACACGGAGCATATTGGCTACATCACACCATTGAATCGCTTTTTCAAGGTTTAACTCGACTTCTACTCCAAGTTTTTCTATATGCTTAGGAATAAGTGTTTTAGGTCCGCATACTTTAACTGACGCTCCAAGTTTTTGCAGTGCAAAAATATTGGATAAGGCTACACGTGAATGCAGTATATCTCCGACAATTACCACCTTTTTTCCAGCCACGTCACCCAATCTTTCTCGGATTGAAAAACAGTCCAGTAAGGCCTGTGTTGGATGCTCATGAGCTCCGTCACCAGCATTGACTATACTCGCTTTTACGTGCTTGGAAAGAAACAATCCCGCTCCGGGATTTGGATGGCGCATCACTACCATATCCACCTTCATGGATAGAATGTTATTGACCGTGTCAATGAGTGTCTCCCCCTTTTTCACAGAAGACGAAGCCGCAGAGAAATTGATCACATCTGCAGAGAGTCTTTTCTCTGCCAATTCAAAGGACAAACGTGTACGCGTTGAATTTTCAAAAAAGAGGTTGGCAATGGTAATGTCTCGAAGTGACGGCACTTTCTTGATCGGCCTATTGATCACTTCTTTAAACTGATCGGCAGTTTCAAAGATCAGTTGAATATCTTCTGGGGTGATGTATTTTATCCCGAGTAAGTGGTCTACACTTAAGCTACTCATTGAACCTATTTATTTATTAAATACACGGCGTCCTCGCCATCATTCTCTTGCCAACAAACCTTCACCTTTTCATCGTTAATGGCGTCTACCTGACGTCCGCGATAGTTGGGCTGTATGGGTAAATGTCTACTGAACCTGCGGTCAATAAGACAAAGCAACTCTACATTTTTTGGTCTTCCAAAAGCCTGTATGGCTGTTAAAGCTGCACGAATACTACGCCCTGTATAAAGGACATCGTCAATGATCACCACGTTTTTATCTTCTACAATAAACTCAATATTAGTGGCATTGGCCGCTAAAGGCTTGTCTCCTCTTCTAAAATCGTCTCTATAAAAAGTGATGTCTAAATAGCCTAGTTGCAAATCTTTGATTGCGTAATCTTCTTTGAGAAGTTGCGCTAGGCGATCCGCCAGATAAACTCCACGAGGCTGAAGACCAATAAGAACGGCATTGGAAAAATCTAGGTGATTTTCGAGCAATTGACAGGCCAAACGGTGCAGTGTGATACGCACTTCGGTTTGGTTAAGCAGGACTTTTTGACTCATACATTGCTTCTCTGCTGCAAAAATAGACGATTTTCTCGGGTTGTGCAATGCCTGATCGCATTAGTCAAAACGCAAGCCGATCAAGGAACGCACTGCATCTAAAAGTCCAATGAGGTCCTGGCTGTGTTGGTGAGACATTTTTTCAGACTCTAATTTCCCTGCTTTTAGACAAGCAACCGCTTCATCGATCTCGTGATAATAACCCAAACCCGTGTAGGGTATCTCCAGAGTTTCCAGATTGCCATCTTTCTCCACAGTAATCGCTTGGCAATGATGAAAGCGTGGATGCATATAATTACCTCCTTAACTCCCCTCTATGATGGCCTCAGTTGGCGTGGTTTCTAAAAAGGTAGATTCTAAGATCGCCGTTTGTCCGTCGGAATAAGCGAGTTCTATATGACAATGACTATCAACACCGGTATAATGCATGGTGGCCTCCGCATCAATCGCCTCTGGCTTTCCTAGAAGCAAATAACTCAAATACAAGGGATAAATGCCGATATCCAGTAAGGAGCCTCCACCGAGGCTTTTGTTGAACAGACGTCCGTTGGGATCTTGAGAGGCCGGGAAACCAAAATCTGCCCGGACTGAGACCGTTTTGCCAATTGTTCCTTGATCGATCAATTCCAAGACCTTTTCTGTTGCAGGAATAAAGCGAGTCCAAAGCGCTTCCATCAAAAACAGTTTTTTGGATTTGGCCTTATTGATCATTTTTCTGACTTGAGCGGCATCAAGAGCAAAGGGTTTCTCGCAGATCACATGTTTTCCTGCTTCGAGGGCTTCCATGCAGTTCTGATAGTGTAAGTGATTCGGGGTGGCTATGTAAACGACATCCACTTGGGCATCTTTAAACAAGGCATCATAGCTCCCGTAGGAGGTTGTAGCATCGTGCTGAGCAGCAAATGATCGTGCCTTTTTAGTAGTTCTGGAAGCTACTGCTTGAAGCGTCGCTTCTGGATGCAACTTTAAATCATCCGCAAAGCGTCCAGCGATCTTTCCTAAGCCAATTATGCCAAATCGAATCATAAGCTAAAGATACGCACAAATGCTTAATCCATGGCTGTTATAATCCCGCTGGTTACGGTCTGGGTTCCGCGTAAAACAGCTTCATAAGTGTACTGATTTCCTTGAATTCCCGTAATTCTAACTAGCAACACCTTACCGATGAGATTTACCGCATGCTCGCTGGTCGATTCGGTATAGGTCAATTGGTAATTACAAATATTATCCCAAGTCACTTGCGCTTTGGTTACGGCGCCGGTATTCAAATTGGTTTCAATTTGTTGATCACCTTTGCGCTCTATACGCACCGCGTAATTCTCCTCAGGCTTCGTGATCTCAAATACGCCTTCATGTACATCCTCACAGGTCATAGCGGCGTCTTTGCATGAACCCAGCGTGAGCAGCAGTCCGAATATTAGAGCAACTCTATTTAATGTCGTCGGTATAATGTCCGTCATGTTTTCCTTTTGCAATTTTTTTGTCGTTAAAAGCTTTGGAACCTCCTTTGGGAATACTTAAGGATTTCCAGGCTTGGTCCTTTGTCATGCGCCCCAAATACACGATTTGCCCAACGTGATAAGCATAATGCGCCAACTGTCTGTTGCAGGCAGCCGTAATGCTGTGTTTTTGATTTCTTATATAAATCGCTTGGTCAAAATTAGAGGCGTTAACTGAATCCAACGCGCCAAAAAGACAACTCCAGCCTTCTTGCCATTTTTGATTCAATTGCTTACGATTAGTTATGGACTGCTCAAATTCTGCATCGCGCTGCCTCCATGACTTTTCGCCGTCCTCTGTGAGAAAGTTGGTCCAACGAGACAGCATATTCCCGTGCAAATGATTTACGATTACGGCAATTGAATTACTGGCATCATTAAAATGCCAGAACAACTGCTCATCGGTCAATTGCTCAAAGGTCTTGTCGCCCAAGGCCTTATAGTACTCAAATTGAGATTTGATGTTTTTTAAATAATCCTGAGGATCCATCAATCACTGGGTAAGTTTTCAAACAATGCTCTTTTCTCATTGAAATAGCGTTCCATGGCCTCAGGGGAATCCATCAGCTTTTTTATTGCTTGCATGGCTTCCAAATGAGGAGCATCCCCTTTTTGAAACATCTCCATGCCGTGTTGCTTGCTGAGTGCGATCATCTCTTCAAAGGTCGCTGCGCTGAAGGAAAGCTCACAAGCGCCTCCCAACTGTTTACAAGTCATTGTTTTCATTCTAGTCGATTTAAAATTGCACCCCGTACTCTACTGGGAACGGAGCTGGAATCTGCTCAGCATCCTCTCCTAAGTTCTGACGCAGATCGATCTCTATACCTCTGGCAATAGCCGAGATAGGCACATCATTAGCCGTACCCTCAAAAGGATTCTCTCCCGTTCTACCAATGCGCTCCATAGTATGGAAGATCCAAGCTACAGAGACGTAAATCGGAATACAGAACCAAATGAACAGACTACCAAGAAAAGGGCGAGACTCTGCGATCTCAACACCAATATCAAGAAATTGAGGCACCAAGGCAATCGGCAGTAACAAGAGTAACAACCACATAAAATAATGATTTAGGGTCGCATACTGTCTGGGATACGGGAAGTTCTTTATACGTTCTGATTTCCCCTGAAGCGTAAAGAGTTCCTCCAAAACACCCTCTAACTGCAAAAAGGAGAATTCCCAGACAATGCCTTTTTCTTTTAACGCGCGCAAATGATGAGACTGTAAATACAGCAAAGCGGTTTGCTTATTCCCTTTAGCAAGGACATAAGCTAGATCTTCATCATTCAAATAAGGCTTTAAGGCTTCTTCTAAGGACTCTTTGGCTTCTGGCGTGGTAATACCCCATTCTGTGTTTGTTTTATGCTGACTGGTCGTCTCCCAAGGTTTTAACTGCCTCATGGAATAACGCAATGCGGTCATCCATGCTATGTGGCGGTAGGTCAGGTTTTTCACCTCAGTGTTTAGCTGATCTTGAGACACCTCATCTTCACAATACTCGTTGGTGACCATATCTTGAACAAACATTCCAAAGGTTCTGGAAGTATTGACAATACCACCCCAGATCTTACGAGCTTCCCAAATACGCCCATAGACCGCGTTGTTCTGGAAACCAATCACAAAAGCAACAGCTGTACCAATTAGAGCCATTGGGGTCCACGGGATCATCAACCAAGAGATGTCTAAAAAATAATAGGCAGCAACCCACAGGGTGATAAAAACAATAAAAAAAAGTGATTCAAAACGCGTCCAGCGCGCCATATCCTTGAAGCGGTAGATCTTTCCGGTATACATGTGTTATTTAGCTAATCGATGTGATTAAAGATAGGTAAATATCAACGTTAAAAAAACCGGTCAGTTGGGCGCGATTATCAACGCGAAAGCTCTTTGAGAATCTTATCGACAACTCGTTTTAACTTCCCTGGGGTCTTGGGGCCACTGTGATTGGTAAAGATGGTGATGGCAAAATCTTGATCTGGATAAAGATAGACCCAGTTTTGCATGCCAGGACTTCCTCCGTGATGATTGTATGAAGTGCCGTATTTATCTTTCCAAATCCGCCAAAAATATCCCAAACGCGTGGTCCTGCCGTCATGAAAAAGCTCTTGTCGAGACTCAGCAACTACAGGATCATCACTCTCCATTAAGAATTCCAAGTAGTTGGTCATGGCGAGCAAATTGGACTTAACCCCTGCACCACCAGCCCAAAGGGTGTTCGCAAAATAGGGTGATGGCTCTGAATTGCTCATCCAATAACCCTCAACAGCATTAACCTGCATCTCAGCGGTCATTTTAATTCCCGAGAGTTCCATATCGCATATTTGAAACAACTCATCTTGCAGCAGCTCATCTAAGGATTTGCCGTATACATTTTCCAAAATGTATGACATCAACTCTGCACCTGCATTGGAATAATAGAAGCGCGTTCCCGGTTTTTGAGTCATTTCAAAGACCTCTAAGGCCTGCCAAAAGTCCGCTTTAGTCACCGCTGCCTCAGCCTTATAGAAATCAGTTGGCACCTCAGGACTCAGACGTTCAAAAATACCGTCTAAAGACTCAGGCATAAAATGCGGCAAGCCAGAGGTATTAGCGAGTAAGTGTTTAATGCGAATGGGTTCTCCATCAAAACTCAGATTGGGATAGGGTTTATCCAAGTAGTTCTGAACCTCATCTTCTAAGTTGATTTTCCCTTCCAACACAGCCTTAGCAGCTAAAAAGCCCAACATAGTTTTAGAAACCGAAGCGATCTCATAAACAGAGGAGTCGTTGAGCGTTGCAGGCTTGTTATCACTCAGCTGCCCGAAATAATAGCGGTAGGTTTCTCCCTTGTAATAGACTCCAACAGAAACCGCCTTGATCGCTTTATCTTTGAGTAAGGATCTGGTTTGTTTGTTTACTGTGGATTCTAGTTGTTCGCTGTATTGTTGCGCATAGCTGATGTTTGCAATAAAAAGCAATAGGAAAAGTCGGAGGTAATGATGTCGCATAGTTTTGTTTTCAGCAGCAATTGCAAGAACCAGACCAAAGGATTCTGCGATAAACCTCTAAGTTAAGCTTTTAGAAAAAACTCTTTACGGTAGCAATGGCGCAAAGGCCTAACAAGACAATGGAAACCACCGTCCAAAACTGTTTTTTACTTTGGGTGAGGTATTTGATCCCTATGGCCGTAAAAACCACCAGAGCAATCAAAAAAGGAATGGTCAAAAGCTCACCGACTACCTGAATAGCTTGGCTTTTCAATTGATAGTGATTGACCAAATACAAGAGTGAAAAATAGGCGACGATCAATAAATTGACAACAGTAAGCCCCTTGCTGCTCAATACTTTATTCATGGAAGTTTTCTTTTTATAACCGCAGAAAACTCAAATTAGTATACCTCTAAATCAAAAAAAGCCTCCCTTTTACAGGAGGCTCCGGAAAGTATAATCGAAGGATTAATACTCGTCTACCTGAAGCTTTTTGACCAAATCTCCCGTTTCATCATAAAAACTCCAAGTGCCTTTGGGTTCGCCATAGCGATCAACTTTGCCTTCCAGACAAACCTTCCCGTTTCTGTAATGATACTTCAAGCGAGAACCTGAGTAAGAGATCAAGATCTCTCCGCTCATATAAAAGAGCTCTACATCGCCTTGTTCTTCACCGTCTCTGTACTTGCCTGTCTTGTAGAAATAGGGACCAATTTCCAAGTAGGGTTCCAATTCAAAATCCTCGTCTGTGAAATAAGGATATTCAAACTCAGCAGAGGTTTTAAAGGTCAGGCGCCATTTGCCATCGCGTTCTCCCTTTTTATAATTCCCCTGCTCCTCTATATCTCCATTTTCCATATATGAGGTATACAAACCGTTACGATCTCCGTCCTTGTAGTTTTGCTCGGTACGGACAGTACCATCTTCATAATAAGTGGTGTAAGGCCCTTCCAAAGATCCGTAGACATAGGTTCCTTGATGGCTCACTTGATTGGAATTGGGAAAGAGTTGTTTGTATTCTCCGTGGCGCTTTCCGTCTACCTTGTTGACACTCCAGCTTACAGATCCGTCAGCATTTAAACCTACATCGGCAGTAGCGGTCTCTTTATAATCCAACTTCCCGTCTTCATAGTAGTAGGTTTCAAAAGGGTCTTCTTCCAGCTCCTGTCCTTTAAACACTTCTCGATTGTACAAATCCCCCTCATAGTAGGAAAAGAGCTCAACCAACAGACCGCGGCTGTTGTAAACCCGCTTTTCGTAAAGATCTCCGTAATCGTCTTTCTCGATCCAGGTCCCAAACTTGTAAACGTGCTCGTCCCCTGTGATTATAAAATAAGAACCATCGCTGCCGGGTCTTGTATCCTTTGCTACTCCTACAACGCCTTGATATATAGCGCGATTATCATCATAGCTGCGAAATTCAACGGTTACGTTTCTGGAATAAATGGAAGTGAAGTCTCCAAAGTAACTCGTTACCGTCTCATTGGAATTGGAGACACTGTAATCAACGATTCGTCCAAATTGATTCTCGTCATCATAACGAAGGTTACCAATAACTTCTTCAACAATTTCAGAGTCGCTCATTTGCCCTTTTGCTGTGAGGGTGCAAAAACACACTAGTAAATAAAATAGGATTCTCATGTTATAAATATTTACTCCAAAACTAGTGTGCGGCGGTACGGCAAAACATACCCAGTACCGTGTATAAAAAAAGCCCCCCGTTCCCGGAGGGCTTCTATTTTAAAAGAGTTCAGGAATTATTTCTTCCCGTCCATCTTGTCTTTCAACTCTTGAAGTTTAGCGTTAGCATCACCAAGGGTTGGTTTTTCAACCTGCTCAGACTGCTTCTTCTGTGCAGCGCGAACGTTCTTGGCTTCTTCTTCGCGATGGATTACCATGTGAGAGGCAACTACACGCTTGAAGTCTTTACTAAACTCAATGATTTGGAATTCTGCTTCCTCACCTTTCTTAAGTTTGGTACCGTCTTCCTTCTCCATGTGACGTTGTGGTACAAAGGCTACGATATCTTCGTTGAAAGTAATTGTAGCTCCTTTGTCAACGATCTCCGTGATGGCAGCAGTGTGCTTGCTTCCAACTCCGAAGTCATCTTCATACTTGTCCCAAGGGTTCTCTGTAGTCTGCTTGTGACCAAGGCTTAACTTGCGTCCTTCAACATCCAACTCCAAAACGATCACCTCTAGGGTGTCACCAACATTGGTAAACTCGCTTGGGTGCTTCACCTTCTTAGTCCAAGAAAGGTCAGAGATGTAAATAAGACCGTCGATTCCTTCTTCTAACTCTACGAATACACCGAAGTTAGTGAAGTTACGTACGATTCCACTGTGCTTAGATCCAACAGGATACTTAGTTGTGATATCCGTCCATGGGTCTGGAGTCAATTGCTTGATACCTAGACTCATTTTACGCTCTTCGCGATCAAGAGTCAAAATAACAGCTTCGATCTCGTCTCCTACGTTTACAAAGTCTTGCGCACTTCTCAAGTGTGTAGACCAGCTCATTTCAGAAACGTGGATCAAACCTTCAACACCTTCAGCAACCTCGATAAATGCACCGTAATCTGCGATTACAACAACTTTACCTTTTACTTTGTCACCGATCTTCACTTCTTCACCTAGTGCATCCCATGGGTGTGCGCTAAGCTGCTTCAATCCAAGTTGGATTCTTGTTTTGTTTTCGTCGAAGTCCAAGATTACCACATTCAGCTTCTGATCCAATTCTACGATCTCGCTTGGGTGGTTGATACGAGACCAAGACAAGTCGGTAATGTGTACTAGTCCATCTACACCTCCAAGGTCTACGAATACACCGTAAGATGTGATGTTCTTTACAACACCTTCCAATACTTGACCTTTCTCCAATTGAGAAATGATCTCTTTCTTTTGTTCTTCGATATCTGCTTCGATAAGCGCTTTGTGAGAAACAACTACGTTTTTGAATTCGTGGTTGATCTTCACCACTTTGAATTCCATAGTTTTTCCAACGTACATATCGTAGTCGCGGATTGGCTTCACGTCGATCTGAGAACCTGGCAAGAACGCCTCGATTCCAAATACATCAACGATCATACCTCCTTTAGTACGACACTTCACATAACCGTTAACGATACTACCCTGGTCATGAGCTTCGTTTACACGATCCCAAGCTTTGATAGTACGCGCCTTACGGTGAGACAGGATCAATTGTCCTGTGCTGTCTTCACGCACATCGATCAATACTTCTACTTTGTCACCTACTTTAAGATCCGGGTTGTAACGGAACTCGTTTAGTGAAATAACACCTTCACTTTTTGCGTTGATGTCGATGATCGCGTCACGCTCGGTCATGTGAATAACCTCACCTTCAACAACCTCATCATCTAAGGTGTCAACAAAATTCTCAGCAACTAACTTTTCAAACTCTTCTAGTTTAGAGTCTTCGATAGGGTCAATACCCTCTTCGTAGTTGTGCCAGTCGAATTCTTTAAGGAATTTTTCAGGGTTCTCCTGAGCTGGAGATACCGCTGGAGCCTCTGGGGCTTTTTTAGCTTCAGTAGCTTCTGCTACTACCGCTTCTTCTTTAGCTTTTTGAGCCATAAATTGAATTTATTCTTTGCTGCTTGTGCAGTCAAAAAATAAGGGTTTGTATTCTGTAGTTCTCGGGAAGCTTTGCTGCGGATCAGACCGTACAGAAGTTTTCTACTTTGTTTTCATTCCTTTTTGATGCTTCCATACCGCCAAAAAGGACGGCAAAAGTACACCAAATATTTTGAAAATCAAAAGTCTAGCGGTAAACAAAAGTGCGAGTATACACGCGCTCCACAGATCCTACTCTAGGGCGTTCTATCTTGGTGATCCAGTTGCCTTTATCATCATAGGTGTATTCATAAGTAAAACTGACGCGACCCTTCTTGTAAGCAACAATATCGCCTTGTTCATTATAGCTGTAAGTAGAGACCGTTTCTCTACCCGATGCACTGCGTCTTATTTCTTGAATTAATCGTCCGCTATCATCATAGGAATAATCAATGACCGCATCTAAGGTGGAGCTATCCTTATAACTCAGTTCTCTGGAGATTCCATACTCGCCGTAGGCTTTAATAGTCTTGAATGTTTTAAAGGTATTGGTGATCTCGCGCGTTTCACAGTGGTAGGCTTGATCATCAGTTAGATCTTGCATTTCTTGCGCTTTACAAGCGCCAATACTGTAGACAATGGTCTTGACAACATCTCCAGTATTGTTTCTATGCGTCTCTTTGTGCAGCCAAAGTCCATTAGCATCCCATTGATAATCGATCTGAAATACATCATTACCGTCAAAGTCAACTCTTTTGATCTGACCGAGGTTTCGATCGGCGTCATCGAGATAAGAATAACTGACACGCTGATCGTAAACAATTCCATTCACGGTATCATAGACCACTTGAGATTTGATCCGGCTGTAATCCAATTCTAACTCATAACGGGTGATTTTCTGAATTTCAACACTGCCGTCCTTACCTCTTTTCTGTTTGACCTCCTCTACTGTGAATGATTTAGGTTTGACTTTAAAGTCTTCTAAATAGTCTGGCTCAATTTGAGAGAATGCTTGAAGAGAAGTAATGGCGCAAACTGCAGTTAAAAGGATGATGCGATATTTCATAATGTGGATTTTCACAAACATACAAGAAACGCAAAAGGGTGTCCATTAGGCAATTGCCCTATATTTTAACAGCCGCAGTTTAAGGGTTTTACCCGTAGTAGACTTCCACTTTTTAGAACTAATCCGTACATTTAGAATCTAAACTAACCTCGTATGAAAAGAATCATCTCCCTTTGTTTGCTGCTCATCAGCGGCACTGTCTTTGCCCAACAAGATCTTACAGAAAACAAGAAGGCCATATTGGCTTCCGTTGAAAAACATCAGAAGAATCTCATTGAGATCTCTGATGCCATATGGGCCAACGCAGAATTGGCCTTCCAAGAAACCAAATCTTCCAAGATCTTGGCAGACTACGCAGAAGCTAATGGTTTTAAAGTAGAAAAGAACATTGGCGGTATGCCAACAGCATTTATTGCAACCTACGGTAGCGGTGAACCTGTGATCAGTATTTTAGGCGAGTTTGATGCCCTTCCGGGGATATCTCAAAAGGCGCAGCCCACCAAAGAACCTCTAGAAGAAGGCGGAAACGGCCACGGCTGCGGACACAATATGTTCGGAACCGCGTCTCTTGGTGCAGCCATCGCCATTAAAGAACTCATGGAAGCCGGAAAGATCACTGGAACCGTGAAATTCATGGGAACTCCTGCAGAAGAAAAGTTCTTTGGCAAACTTTGGATGATAGAAGCTGGGGCCTGGGAAGGCGTTGATGTAAACATCAGCTGGCACCCGAGTGCTAAAACTGAGGCCGATGTTCAGAGTTCGTTGGCTCTAGTAGATTTTATGGTGGAGTTTTACGGACAAGCGGCCCACGCAGCTGCAGATCCGTGGAATGGACGCTCCGCTTCTGATGCCTTAGAATTGTATACCCAAGGAATCAATTATTATAGAGAGCATGTTAAACCTACCGTTCGTATGCACTATCACATTCAAGACGGAGGTCAAGTAGTAAACGTGGTTCCCGATTACTCCAGACTTTGGGTGCGCGTTAGAAATTCAGATCGCGCAGGTATGATGCCGGTTTACGAACAAGTCGTAAAAATGGCTGAAGGTGCTGCTATAATGGCCAATGTGGACTACAAGGTTTCACTCATCTCTGGTATTCATGAGGTTTTAGTGAACCGTACTGGAGGCGCTATCATGCAAAAAAACTTAGAGCTTTTGGGCCCAATTGAATACACAGCCGAAGAAACTGCCTATGGCAAAAAGATTCAAGAACTGACCGGAAAGCCGCAAGTCGGTATGGACAGCAGTATTAGTCCTATGCTAGAAACGCGTGAAAATCCAGGTGGAGGTTCTACCGACGTTGGAGACGTGAGTTGGAATGTAGCCAACATAAACTTGGGAGTAACTGTAGCTCCTAAAGATACTCCTTGGCACAGTTGGGCAGTTGTTGCCTGTGGCGCTATGAGCATTGGACATAAAGGCATGCTACAAGCTACCCGTGCAATGGCTATGACCATGGTAGATCTATTTGAAGATCCAGAAAAAGTAAAGGAGGTAAAGGCAGAATTCATGGAGCGCAAAGGCGACTACCAATACGAAGCGCTTATTCCTGATGGACCGCCCCCTATTGGGCAAAACTAAATGCGTCCCGCAATTCGGTCTTTGGCCAATTGCAAAATAGTGTGGAACTGATCCTCTAAGTTGGTTTCTGTATTGTCGATCTCAATAGCGTCCGCCGCTTTTACCAGTGGAGAATCCGCTCTGGTGGTATCTATACGATCGCGCTGGGTGACGTTGTCATAGACCTCATCGTAAGTAATAGTATCACCACGAGTTTTGAGCTCTAGATATCTGCGTTTGGCGCGCTCGGCAGCATCCGCAGTCATAAAGATCTTAAGCTCGGCATTGGGGAATACCACCGTTCCGATATCGCGACCGTCCATAACAATTCCACCCTCCTTGCCCATTTGATGCTGGATGGCGACCAATTTTTTACGCACTTCTGGAATAGCCGCTACAGGGCTTACATGCTCTGACACTTCCAAGGTGCGGATAGCCGTTCCCACGCGATCTCCATTCAGTAAAACTTGAGAAGTACCCGAATCGGAATCATAGGAGAAGGCAACCTCTATTTTAGGTAAGGCAGCAATTAAGACTTCTTTGTTGAGCTCATCGCCTTTAATTATCCCTTCATTTAAGGCATATAGGGTTATGGAACGGTACATGGCTCCTGTATCCGCATAAACATAACCGAGGTAATCTGCCAATTGCTTGGCCACTGTAGATTTTCCGGTAGAAGAATAACCGTCTATGGCTATAGTAATTTTGCGCATTAGCGATTCAGATCTATGTTCAGACCAAAGAAACTGGCGTTAGCAGCAGCACTGTACTGCGAATAGCTGTAACTGAGTCTGATCTTGTTGAGTTTTATCCCGAAACCAGCACTGAGGCCGGCAAAAGCTCGTTGCTCTAAAATACGAAGTTCTTCGGCTCTGCGCACATTGTATCCCAATCGAATGTTGAATCCACTTTCAGGGAAGAGTTCCAGACCAAAGATCATGTGGCGAATGGCATTGTCAAAAAAGTTGATGTTTTCGGTAACCACGCCACCTTCCAAGTCCGTAATGGAGCGGTTGGGGTTTTCAAAGGCAATGTTCCAAACCTGCATATTCTCTAGAGTAAAATGCCAGCGGATCGGAATGTTTTGCAGCGTTTGAGAAATACCAAAGATCAGCTCAAAAGGCAAAGGCTCATAGACCTCATTAAATGGCGTGAACTGCGTTCCGATATTACGCGCGACCGCAGAGATGTGCAGATCCCACGGCTCATAGACATACATGATCGCCAAATCAATGGCGCCTCCAAAGGAACTGTACTGTTCTAGCTTGGAAGAGATGAGCTTGACATTTGCTCCTACATGAAAGTCTGTATAAGGGATGTTTCTCGCATAACCTGCAGAAAGTGCTACTTCTCCTCCACTAAAACTGTTGGTAGGGTTTCCTGCCTCATCAAAACCATCAAATTGTCCGTAGTTGATGTAAGTCACTCCAGCATGCAAAACCTGAGTGCGTCTGTCCCAGAGATAGGCGTAAGAAGCTGTTCCGTAGTTTACATCAGCAAAATAGTTGACGTAATTGATCTGCAATTGATTGTCCATCTCTGGATTGATCGACGCAGGATTATAGAGCCCCTGGGATGGATCCCAGTCGTAATTCGTGATCACTTTTCCACCCAAAGCCGCCTGCCGCGGAGAATTCACCAAATTGAGAAACTGATAGGTGTATCGGCCTCCAATCTGAGCGCTCACGGTAGCACTGGCAATCAACAGGAATAGGACAGCAATTTTTTTGGACATGGATTGGATAAACCGGTTATTCCATTAACGATTGCAAGTATAATTTATTTTTGAGCTAGAAAAAAACGAATGGCCTGCAATCTGGGCGATTCCACCGATTTAGCCTTAGAGCTTTTTAGCCTTGGCTACTTTTTGCTTTAGCAGTGCCGCATCGATCACCTCACCCATCTCTTTGACGTAGTGAAAAGTCACCCCTTTCAAGTACTGCGGATTGATCTCTTCCACATCGCGTTTATTGTCCTCACAAAGAATGATCTCCTTAATACGAGCACGCTTGGCCGCCAGGATCTTTTCTTTGATCCCTCCTACCGGTAAAACTTTACCGCGTAGTGTGATCTCTCCAGTCATAGCCAGAGATTGCTTCACTTTGCGCTGGGTAAACAGAGACACCAAAGAGGTCAGCATAGTAATTCCTGCGCTTGGTCCATCTTTAGGAGTAGCCCCTTCCGGCACGTGAATGTGCACGTTATACTTATCAAAGATATCGTCCGCGATCCCAAGGTCTGCGGCATTGGATTTGATGAATTCCATAGCAATGGTGGCTGATTCCTTCATCACCTTTCCGAGGTTTCCGGTTATGCTCAAGCTGCCTTTTCCTTTGGATAAGGTCGATTCTATAAAGAGAATGTCTCCACCAACACGCGTCCAAGCCAATCCAGTGACCACTCCAGCAACTTTGTTGTTCTCGTATTTGTCGCGCTCCAGTCGAGGAATGCCCAATACATCTACCACGGTTTGCTTGTCTGCTTTTACTTTGTAGTCTTGCTCCATGGCAATGTTCATAGCAGCATAGCGCACCATTTTAGCGATCTGTTTCTCCAAACCACGTACGCCTGATTCACTGGTATAGCCTTCCACAATCTGCTCCAGTTGTGGCTTACCAACCTTCAGGTGTTTAGACTCC